>JAZUAY010000171.1:0-26357 GCA_045638205.1 Bacilli bacterium | reverse complement strand
CTTATTTTATCTATATATAATTTTAAAAGTAGTTTATTTAAATATTGATTCATTATTTAATATCCTTTCTATATATAATCTTTTTTTTACTGCATTTATAGCATATCCAATAAAACAATATATGGTTTTTGTTAGTGGTAGTTTTTCTATTTTTCTATACCAATACCAATTTGTTTTAATTGCTTTTAGTTTATTACTAGAAAGTGAATTACTAACAACTCTATAATATGACAAATTGAAAGGTACTTCATAACAATTATAACCTTGTTTTAATATTTGGCACCATGTTGCAGCATCTTGTCTTCTTCTAATATTTGGCATTTTTAATATGGCCTTACCTGTTTTTTTTGTATCCACCATAACACCTACTGTTTGAATTATTGTATTTCTCAAAAATAAATTATAATTAACTTTTTTAGGTATCTTTACTATTTTGTTTAAGGTATTTCCATTCTCTTTAATTTTTTCATAATCTGTACAACTAAAAGCATAGTTATGTTTTATCATATAGTCTAATTGTATTTTTAGTTTATTTTTTTTCCATAAATCATCACTATCTAAATATGCAACAAATCTACCTTTTGATTTTTTTAATGCATAATTTCTTGCTTGAGCAGCCCCGCTATTTTCTTTCAACCTATATACTTTTATACGATTATCTTTTTGTCTATATTCTTTTGCTATTTCATATGAATCATCCGTTGAACAATCATCTACCAATATTAATTCCCAATTTTTATACGTTTGATTTATAACACAATCTATTGTATCTTTTAGAAATTTGGAACTATTATATAATGGTGTGATTATTGAAATCATTATATTATCCATGTTATATCACTCACTTTTTCAAAAATAGAGACCACAAAGGTTCTCTTGTAGTCTCTATTTATTTGTTTCCCCTTTTTATTTAGCACCTGTCTTTTTAAAGACAATTATTATTGTTTTAAATATACATTTAATATCTAATAATACACTTCTATTATTTACATAATAGTACTCTAATTGTAATCTTTCAGTATATTCTAAAGCACTTCTTCCGTTACAAGCCCACCATCCAGTAATACCTGGTTTTACTGCTTCATAAACTTCATGATTTCCTAAATGTGAATCTAATTCTCCTTTAACTAATGGTCTTGGTCCTATAAAACTCATATCATTATTTAAGATATTTAGAAGTTGTGGTAGTTCATCAATAGATGTTTTTCTAAGTATTTTACCTGCTTTAGTTATTCTAGGATCATTAGTTAATTTTTGATTTTCTTCCCATTCTTTTCTGTACACCGGATTTTCTAATGTCTTTTCTAAAATCTCATCAGCATTTGGTACCATACTTCTAAACTTATATAATTTAAACTCTTTACCGTTTTTACCAATTCTATTTTGTGTATAGAATATACTTTCTTTATCACCTGATATTAAATTCATTATTTTTACTATTATCATTATTGGTAATAGAAATATTAATCCAATTAAAGCACATGTAATATCAAATAATCTTTTGATTATTAAATATAAATAATCTTTTATAGGATGTTCTTTTATTTCTATTATTCTTATGTTACCTACTTCATTTAGGTCTTTTATACTCTCTTCATTCATAATACCTTACCACCCTGAAAATATTTTGACCCTTACTTATTCTTTTTAGTTTTACGTTTCTTTCTAAGTAATTTATATTTGGCATTCTTATAAGTTATTTTTTCAAAATATTCACTATCACAATATCTTTTTAACTTCTTCTCTAGTTTTACTATATTACTATATTTATAACTAGGTCTATGAATATCTGTTGCTAAAAAGTCTATATATTTATTTTTTATTAACTTCTTGAATGCTTTTTTAGGTTTAGAACCATATGCTCCATATAAACTACCAATATTTGATTGAAACATAACCCCTAATTCTTTTAATTCGTCTAATACATGAATGTCTTTTTGCACTGTATGATATCTCTCAGGATGTGCTAGAATTACTTTATAACCTTCATCTATTAATCCTGCTATGATACCATAACTATTATTATATCTTCCTGTCATTGGAAACTCTAATAAAATATAGTCTCCTCCATTAATTGTTAATTTATCTTTTTTTATGTATTTTTTTATATCTACATCAATAAAGATTTCGTTTGCTAGATAAGTATTTATTTTAATTTTTTCTTCTTTTATTTTATTTACTAAATTGTTATAAGCTTTATTTCTTTTAGCAAAAGTTTGTTGATAGTCCGTGTCAACTATATAGTGTGGAGTGAAGATGATATCTGTAATACCTGCTTCACTTAGATTCTTTAGCATTTCTATAGAATCTTCAATTGACTTTGATCCATCATCAATATTATTTATTACGTGAGAATGGATGTCTACCATTTTTTTTCTTCTCCCCATAATAATACTTATCTCTATAATAATCTAGTCCAGTCATATGAACTTTATTTACGATTACACCTGCAATTTCAGCACCTACTGATTGTAGTGACTTTCTAACTGATTTTAACGCTTCTTTTTGTGTTTTTCTTTCACTTGTTACAATTATTGCCTTATCAACTAATGTTGACATAATAACTGAATCTGGTAGTCCTGATACTGGTGGACCATCAAAAATAATAATGTCATATATTTCTTTTAATTTCTCAATTAATTCTTTTGTTTTATTTGACTCTAAGATTTCACTTGGATTAGGTGGCACTGTACCACATGTTAATAGTGATAATCTTTTTACTTTAATTGGTCTTATATATTTGCTAAAGTTTTCTATATTTGCTACGGCTAAGTTTGATAAACCTAAATCATTAGGTACACCAAATATTTTATTTTGTCTACCTTTACGCATATCACAGTCTACAAGTAATACATTTTTACCAGATTGTGAGAATGCTGTAGCAAGGTTGGCACTTATATATGATTTACCTTCACCTGATTCTGTTGATGTAATAAGAATTGTTCTAAGATCTTTATCTACACTTGAGAATGCTAAGTTGGTTCTTATTGTTTTAATCTCTTCACTAATTACATCTTTTGGTTTATTCTTAACTACTAACTCTATTCTATCTTTTTTTCTTTCAAGCATTATCTTACCAATGATAGGTAATTTAATGTCTTCTTCTAAATTTTCACTATATTTAATAGTGTCATCAAAATAGAATATTATTAAAATGATTACTATTACTATAAACATTCCTAATAATGTTCCGAGTATTGTATCTCTTGTTGTTGTATTATTACATACATCTTTAGGTACTTTAGCTGTATCAATTATACTGATGTTATTAATTTCATAAACTGTATTTATTTCATTTTTAAATACTTTAGCTGTTTCATTTGCAATTATACTTGATTCTTCTCTATCTTTATCTCTTACGATGATTTTTAAAATCTCTGTGTTATCTACAGTTTGTACTGTAATTTCTTTTGCAAGTTCATTTGTTGTATAATCTAACTCTAAATTTTTGATTACAGTAGATAGTATCTTTTCACTTTTAACTAACTCACTATAAGTATATACTAACTTTTGGTTTACTGTAATATCATTTTGGTTAATTGTTGTTTGATCTCCAGTTGTTTTAGTTAATACTAATGTAGTTGTAGCCTCATATAAAGGTACTTTAATGAACTTCGAATATGAGTATACTGAAGCTCCAAATATTACTCCTACTAATAATATTAACCAGATTTTACTTAATAAAATCTTAAAAAATTCTTTTAAATCAATTTCTTCCATTTTAAAGAAGCCCCCTTCAATTGGTTACATATTATACCATATTTTAAAAAAAAATCAAGTGTTTTTCTGAAAAAAGCATAAAAAAATGCATAAAAATGTAATTTTTTATGTATTTTTTATATAAAATTCCTTATTTTTCATAATCGCAAGTCTTATTGCTACATTTAATTTTTTTGCCTTTTTCTACTAAAATGCTCTCACATTTTGGACATTTTTCATTAATTGGTTTGTCCCATGTTGCAAATTTACATTTAGGATAATTTGAACAACCATAGAATATTTTGCCACGCCTTGTAGGTTTTTCTATTATTTTCCCTTTCTTACACTCTGGACAATCCATTATTTCTATTACTTTTTTTTCTTCCTTTTTTATATATTTACATTCAGGGAAGTTTGAACATGCAGTGAAATCTCCAAATCTTCCTTTTCTTATGACTAATGGATGACCACATTCTGGACAAGTTTCTCCAGTTTCTACTGGTTCTTTCTTCTCCATATCGTCAAAGGCTTTTTCTACACGTGGTTCAAATAAATCATAAAATTCACGTAAAACCTTATTCCATACAAGTTTTCCGTCCGCAATTTTATCTAAATCATCTTCCATATCTGCTGTATATTTAACATTTATTAAATCTGCAAAGAAAGCTTGTAATTTATCTGTTGTTTCTATACCTATTTCTGTTGGGATAAATTTCTTTTCTTCTACAGTTACATAATTTCTTTGTTTTAATGTATCCATTGTTTTTGCATATGTAGATGGTCTACCTATACCTAATTCTTCCATTTCTTTTATAAGTTTTGCTTCTGTATATCTTGCTGGTGGTTTAGTGAAATGTTGTTCTTTCAAAATATCACTTGATGTAATAGTCTCTTTTTCTTTTAACTCTGGTAGGATCTTATCCTCACTATTTTCATATTTAGCATAAACTTTTAAATAACCATCAAATTTTAATACTTGTCCTGTTGTTTTGAATTTATAATCATTATTATCAAGAATTACTGTTGTTTTATCTACTATGCTATCTGCCATTAGAGATGCTAAAGCTCTATAATAAATCATACTATATAACTTGTATTCATCAGAACTTAGATATTTTTTTATGCTTTCTGGTGTTCTAAAAACACTTGTTGGCCTTATTGCTTCATGTGCATCTTGAATATTATCTTTTGCCTTACCTTTTTTGACATAGCCAACATACTCTTTTCCATAAGTATCATTTATATATTTATATGTACTTTTTATATATTCATCAGAAAGTCTTACAGAATCAGTTCTCATGTATGTAATTAAACCTGTAGTTTCCTCTCCTACATTCATACCTTCATATAGTTTTTGTGCAATTGACATGGTCTTTTTTGCAGGAAAATTAAGTTTATTTGAAGCATCTTGCTGCATAGTTGACGTTGTATATGGTAGACGTGACTTTTTCTTACCTTCTTTTTTAGTAATACTTTCTACTAAAAACTCTTTATTTAAACTGTTTAATACTTTATCAGCATCAGCCTCACTCTTTAGTTCAATATCTTTATCTTTATATTTATATAGATCTGATTCCATATCTTGTAATTTCTCAAATTGGGCTGTTATTGTCCAGTATTCTTCTTGTTTAAATGCTTCTATCTCACGTTCTCTATCTACAATTAGTTTTAAGGCTACACTTTGAACACGTCCGGCACTTTTAGCACCAATTTTACTTTGTAATAATTTGCTTAATCTAAATCCTATAATTCTATCAAGAATTCTTCTTGTTTCTTGACTTCTTACTAAATCATCATCTATTACTGTTGGATTTTTAATAGCTTCTATTACTTTATTTTTTGTAATTTCGTGAAATAAAACTCTTTTATAGTTTTCATCCTTTATATTTAAAGTATCCTTTAAATGCCATGAAATTGCTTCTCCTTCACGATCAGGGTCGGTTGCAAGATATACTAAATCAGATTCATCAACATCTTTTTTTAACTCTTTAATAAGTTTTGATTTCCCTTTTACATTTTTATATGTGGGATTAAAATCATTTTCAACATCTACTCCAAGTCCAAATTTACCACTTGTTGCTAAATCTCTAATATGTCCAACACTAGCTACTACTTTGTAGTCATTACCTAAGTATTTTTCAATTGTTTTACTTTTACTTGGACTTTCCACGATAACTAGTTTTTTTCCCATAGTCTTTTTCTCCTTCACCTATTTATTTATACTATTTATATTTTATTTTGTCAATAATGATTTTCAATTAAACAATAATTTTGTTATTTTCCTGTAAATAAAAAATATACTTACTTCTTATCTTCTAGAAATTTTTCATCTATGTATTTATAATTCAATTTGTTCTTATTACTGATAACTGTTCTTCCTAAATTCTTTTCTATATTATCTCTTGCAGCTTTTGCAGCACTTCCACCCATTTTTGCAATTTTTTTATTCTGTTCTAATCATAAGGTTTATGAACTTTTGCTAGTTCTCTAGTAGTAATTTCAGATAAATCAGTTAAGGCTACTTCAATGTCTGTCATATTATCTCTTAAAGATTCTTTTCTAAGTCCTTTATATGTTTTGTATTCACTTGCTTTCATTCCAGACCAAGTTTTATAAATTTCATTTGTAAGTATGCCATATTCATAACCTTTATTAATTCCTGATTCTTTCCAAACATCAGTAAGTTTAAATCTATCAACTATTCCATTAAGTCTTGCTTTAATCCATTTATCATCGTATCCTCTTTTCCTATAATAATCAACTGCTCGATTAATTGCTATTTCTGGATCAAATACTTCATCAATTCTTTCTTTACCTAATGATGCTAACCACAATTTAAATGGTTCGGCTTTTCTTGATGGGATAGACTCTATAAGTCTTAAAATATCTTTAGTAACCATTGCATCTCTTTTTCTTAATTTTCCGTCTGGAGCAAGCATTTTCAACTGACTACAATTTGTAGTCACTTCACTACCTTCTTTTTTTAATCTTGTTTTTAATACTGACCAATATTTTCTGGGATTTTTACTATCTGTTAATGCGCCGATAACATCTACGACACTATAATAATATTCTCCCAATTCACTATCCCAAATACTTCTAATTTCGTTTCCTTCAAATAAATTTGATATTGTTTTTACTTTATCGTTCATAAATCCCCCTCCTATAATATATTAACTAAATTTTAATTTTATCATTTTTCTGTAAATAATCTTTTACTGGTCCATAACTTTTACGATGTTCTTTTATTATTCCATATTTTTTTATTGCTTCTAAATGTTTTTTAGTAGGATAACCTTTATTCTTTTTAAAATCATACATAGGATATATTTTATCTAAATCATCTAACATTCTATCTCTTGTTACTTTTGCTATCACACTAGCAGCACTTATTGTTATGCTTTTTAAATCACCTTTTATAATTGATGTGGTTGGTACATCTACATTAAGTGGCATAGCATCTATTAAGATATGCTCAATTTTTGTCTCTTTCTTACAATTTTTAATAGCTTCTTTCATAGCAAGCTTAGTTGCTTCATAGATATTTACTTCATCTATTTTTTTCTCATTTATTATACCTACACCAATACCTAGAGCCTCTTCTTTTATTAAATCATAAAAATATTCTCTTTTTTTCCCACTTAATTTTTTTGAATCTGTTAAGCCATCTAGATTAAAATGCTCGGGTAAAACAACGCATGCTGCTACTACTGGTCCAACAAGTGGTCCACGACCTACTTCATCTACTCCTGCTATATAATTTACCCCTTTTTCTCTTAATTTTCTTTCGTATCTATAGCTATCTTTACTACATAATATTAATTCTAATTTATTTATTATATTTTTATCTTTTTTTCTATTTAATTCTTGTTTTACTTCTAAACATTTTTCTAAATCCATTAATTTATAACCATTATAATCTACTATATTATCTTTATAATATAAATTATAACTTATTTCAATGTTATTAGTATATTTAACTTCTATTCCAAAAGCTCCTATTTTTATAGGTAAATTTAGTTTGTCATAGATGTCTTTTGTGCAAGATAAGTCAATGTCTGTAGTTTCATCTATAATATCTTGTAAAACAAGTGAGGCTCCACTTATTACTATATAATCATCTTTAGGAAGAATAAATTTTTCTAATTCTGTTAAAATATCCTGTTTATTCATCTTTTACCTCTTTAATTCTATCAAAAGTAATTTTACCTAAATATCCATCTTGTAAATCTTTTATAATGAGTTTACTTACTTTATCATAATCTGCAATACCACCTTTTCTTAAAGCTCCTCTTTTAGATGCAATTATATCTAATTCTTTTATTAAATCTTCACTTAGATTTTTTATACCATATCTATTATATAAATTATCTTGGTATAATATATCCATTTTCCTTAATATATATGCACTTAAATCAAGTTCATTAATAACTTCTTGTTTTATAGATGCCAAGCTTGCTAGGTTTTTAGCATGTTCTTGATTTTCAAATTTAGGCCATAAAATACCAGGAGAGTCTAAAAGTTCAATATTTTTACCAACTCTTATCCAAGAAAGTTGTTTAGTAAAGCCAGGACGGGCACCTACACCTGCACTTTTCTTACCAACAAGTCTATTAATTAAGGTTGACTTACCAGCATTAGGTACGCCTATTACTAATACTCTAATATTTCTCTTATTAAGACCTTTAGCTTCGCGTTTTTCAAATTCTTCTTTCATTAAATTTTCAGTAGTATCAAGAATTTTTGTAATATTACCATTAATAAGATCACTTGGAATTACAATATAACCTTTAGCTTCATAATATTTTATGAATTTATCAGTCTCAGTTTTGTCACATAAATCATACTTTGATAAAATTAAAATCTTCTTTTTGTTTTTTAATAAATCATCTATATCTACTATTTTTGAAGATATAGGCATTCTAGCATCTATTACTTCATAAACAACATCTATTAAATTTAATCTTTCTTTTATTTCTCTTTTAGTTTTGGCCATATGCCCTGGATACCAATTTATCTTAGTTTTATTTTCGTTCATTTGGATCAACTCCTTTGCATACATCAATAAAATATTTAAATATATTATTCATTTGTTCATTTTCTAACATTAATTCCGGATGCCATTTAACACCCAAACAAAACTTTTTATCTTTTATTTCTACTGCTTCAACATAGCCATCATCAGAATACGCTGAAATAATCATATTTTTAATATTTTCTTCATTAGCAAACATTGTGTGAATACTATTAACATCTACTTCTTTCTTTTTTAAAATATCATATAACAAAGTATTTTCTTTAACTATATTTTTGTGAACTATTGAACCATCTTCAGTATTATGAATTGTATTATTAATACAAAAAACTTCACCACCCATTGCTCTAATAATATTATTAAATCCTGCACATATTCCAAGTATTGGTATATCATTATCTATAGCATACTTAGCTGCTTTTATTTCATAAGCATCACTAGATAAACCACCTTGAATTATTATACCATCGCATCTATCAATTAATGAATATAAATCCTCTAATTCAGATTGTGAAAAATCAGACTTATTTACTACTTCATCTGAATCACAAAATACAGTAGATATTTTTGTTGGTAGTATTCCTATAACAAGTGCTCCATTTTTTAATACTGCATTTCTAACACCATCATAAACAAATTGTGAGGTAAATAATTTATCACTGCAAAAAATATTTGGTTTACTTACCACTCCTATAATGGGTTTATTAATCATAGTATCACCTCCGTATTCAAATTATTTCTTATTATTAGGTGGCGAAATCACCTTCATAATTCCTACCACTTTTTACATCAAAAATGTCCATTTTTTACTAATTTTTGCGTGTTTTAACATATTTTTATATAAAACGTGCAAGATGTTATATCTCACAATTCCTTATTTTATATAGGTTTTCTACTATTCTTGGATAAATCGTAATCAACCAGTTTATATTAGTTTTATTTTCATTCATGAGTATTACCTGGCTATTTTTTCTTCTAATTTATTTAAAAAATACAACTGATTTTTTATTATTTTTTTCTTAGCATCATTAAGATTCATCCATTCATATTTATCCATTTCAGGAAATGACTTTATATTACCAGAACCTTTTGGAAATTCAAGTTCAAAAGTATTACTTTTACAATTAGAAAGTTCAAAATCAGAATTAGTATAAAACATTATTGCTAACTTTTTTCTACTAATTTTCTTTGTTCCAAGATAATCAATCGGAGCAGTTAAATTTAAATTTGTTTCCTCTATAAATTCTCTCTTCGCAGTTTCTAATACTTTTTCGCCTTTACTAACCTCACCTTTTGAAAGAGTCCATCCACCAATATCAGTATTTTCCCAATATGGTCCACCAAAATGACAAAGTAAGACTTTTATATCATTTTTCTCAATTTTATAAACTAAAATACCTGCACTACGTTTCAAAATAATCACCTCTTTTTTTGCTGGTCTTGACTATCAGTTCTCACTATATTAATTCCTAGGCAATTTTTACTTAAAATTACTCTTTTTTAACTTATTTTCATCAATTTTTAATATATTTTGACATAAACATGCAAGACCTATTTTTCAGTTTCCCCTTATTTTATAAGGATTTAGGAGTAGTCTTGACTAAATTGTTATCAACCAATTTATATTTGTTTTATTTTCATTCATTTGGATCAACTCTTTTTTAAAATCATTAAAATTATAGCATAAAAAAGGCAGTTTTTGTACTAATCTGTCTAATTTTATAACAATTATATGTTCTTAAATATTATGTAATCAAATTTTTTAAATTAGTTGCATGGTCATATGGCTAAATATAGTAGTAAAGAATTACAATGTCCTAAATTTTATTTTTTTCTTTCATGGCTAATGCTATTATTTCTTTAATATACTTATCTTTTCCATGTGTATATTCTTTTCTGTTATCCTTATACTTATCATATAATTCCATTTTTAAAGCTTCATATCTTTTCGCTTCATCTTCATGTGAATTCATATAATCCCTAAACATAATCGAAGTTATGCCATTCATATCACCAGTTTTATAGACATGTATAAATGCTTTTACTTTTCCATCTTCTTCTTTTCTAATTAAATAATCTCCACCTAAAGTTGGTTCTTTTTTTACAGTATAAATGTCACCCTCAACAGTAGATTCAGTATACTCTTTAAAATCATCTAAATCATCTGTTTGAATATTGATATCAATAATAGGTTTAGATTTAATTCCTTTTATACTAGTACTCCCAACATGGTCAATATATTTAATTCTATCTTTATAAATATCTAACAATTCTTCTTTTGCCTTTTCATAAATCGAAGGATAATCTTTTCTATAATCATGTAATTCTAAATATCCTCTTTCTAAACCAAGATTTTCCATTATGACCACCTCATTTTTACAATGTTCTTAACTGTCATAATCAACCAGTTTATACTAGTTTTATTATCGTTCATGATTATTACCTCCTTTTATATTGCTTTATATAGTTATATATTTCTTCCCAGCTATTAACTATTAAAATATCTTCATTAACATAATTCTTTGTTTTATTTGTTCTCATCATGATTACTTTAACATTTGATTTTTCTAATGCTTGTTCGCAATTACGAATTGCATCATCTATAAAATAAGCACAGTCCTCTAAATACATATATTTATCATTTGATTTAGTAATTATACTATCATAAGGAATATTATTTTTTTCTAAATATTCAGGAACTATTAAATCAGAATGATCATCTTCTTTAATTCCTCTATTTGTAATGAATACTATTTCAAATCCTAATTCTTTAAGTTTGTTAATGTAAATAACAGCATCTTTTTTAATAGGAATATTTATAGCTTCTTTATTAAAATAGTTTTCTACAAAATAAGCAAGTTCTTCTTTTGTCCAATTATCACTTCTAGGAACTGTTTTATCATAATTAATATCATTATTTTTATGCAATACATTTCTATCATAGTTCTCTGCGATTGGTCCAAAGAAATCACTTGTATTACAAATTGTATTATCAATATCAATTGCTATCTTACTCATATAAATCACCTCGTTTTTTAAAAGTTTAACCGTCAATACCAAGTATCAAATAGTATGTTATTTTTGATACTTTTTTAGCTATTTTTATCATTATTTTATATATTTTTATTATATTATGTAACAAGCTTATACTTGTTTAATCCTTATTTTATAGGAGCTTCTCAAATACTTTGACTAAATCAATACCAACCAGTTGATTACGGTTTTATTTAACCCTTTTTCTTCGTTCATTTGGATCAACTCCTTTTTAAAATCATTAAAATTATAGCATAAAAAAGGCAGATTTTGTACTAATCTGTCTAAATTTATGTTATTTATCTAATTCTTTTCTTCTAATAATTTTTCATCTATATATTCATAATTTAATGAATTCTTATTACTGATTACAGTTCTACCTAATTCTTTTTCTAAATTATCTCTAGTTATTTTTGCTATATTACCACCTCGTCGTGCTATTCTTTTATTTTGTTCTAATCCATATGGTTTATGTTCTTTTGCTAGTTCTCTTGTTGCTATTTCACCCAAATCCGTTAATGCAACTTCAATATCTGTCATATTATCTCTTAATGATTCTTTTCTAAGACCTTTGTATGCTTTATATTCACTTGCCTTCATTCCTGACCATGATTTATATATTTCATTAGTTAAAATTCCATATTCATAATCTTTTGTAATTCCAGATTCTTTCCATACATCAGTTAATTTAAATCTATCAACTATCCCAGTTAATCTTGATTTAATCCATTTATCATCATAACCTCTTTTGCGATAATATTCTACAGCCCTATTAACTGCTATTTCAGGATCAAATACCTCATCAATTCTTTCTTTACCTAATGATGCTAACCACATCTTAAAAGGCTCTCCTTTGGCACACAATCCTAGTTGGCAAAATGCCGACTTGGTAGTGTGTTACTTATTTGTCATCAAATAAGTTTTTTATAAAACAAAAGTGCTAATTAATAGCACCGTTGTTATGTTTATTAGGTTTTAATTCCAATTTAAGTGTTTTATGTTTTTCCATTGGCATACTTACAACTACTTGATGTTCAGCAGAGATATCATTTTCTTGTATTAATTGATTAATATTTTGAAAATGTGCTAAATACTCACGATATTGTTTAAGTTGCTCAATATTAGCATTAGCAATTAAATCATCAAAAGTTATACTAGTTTCTCTTTCTTTTTTATCTACAATTTTATATGTATGTTCTAAAAGTAATGAATCTTCTTTTCTTAGTTCTTCTTTAATTGCATCTTTTTGTCTTTCATATCTTGGAGTCATTTTTTCAATAAGTTGAGTAATTCTAATACCATTATATCTTTGTAGCATAATACAGTATAGATTTATACCTATACAAGTTAAAGTTATTATAGCTGTAGATAAAGATGCAGTACCACCAATTACTTTTAAAAAGTTAGGAAGGCAAACTGATAATGCCCATACATGAATACCTGAATTTATAAACAATTGTTTTTTAAATTTTTTAACGTCCTCTAAACTTTTTACTTTTCCTAAATTATAATTACCTTCTCTATTATATAGAAAGTTATGTCTCTCTTCTTTACTCATTCTAATAGTTAATGGAAATGCTAATATATCACGCAAACCAAATGCCATTTTTCTAAAAACTTTAACCCCTAATAATTCATATATACGCATTTCAATATTTTTATTCTTTTTCATTATAATCAACCCCCATAATTTATTGAAAATAATAATTTAAGTAATACATACTTCTCGCTGAAATTGGCTTATATTCTAGCATAAAAAGGCATGAATGTCAAATTTCACCTAGCAAGAAATTATGTGAAGCAGTCATAACTAATTCATCAGCAACAACATTTTTAGAACTATTTAACATTTCATGGTATCTTTTCTTTCTATCAGCTCGTTCAGTTTTCATTCTTTCTTCGTGTTCTTTTTTATATTCTTTAGTTAGTTCATCAAAACCTTTTACATATTTAACATTTAAAGGAACAAGTTCTATGTTGTTTTTACTTAATTCTATTTTAATATCTTTATTTGATTGATACACTTTCTTTTCCCTTTTATTATGTGATCCTATTTGTGCTAAATCAGGTATAGTCATAATAGGTTCACTTCTAAATATTGCATAATTTAATTCCATATATCATTTCTCCTTTCTTTTTTACACAACAAAAAAAGATATGTAATTAAACATACCTTACGTTGCAACTAATCAAAATTAATATTTTTACTTTTACAATCATACTTATTTATCGAATTATATGATTACAAGAACACGACACTTTGATTATCTTAAAACTGATACTATAACATTCCAATTGTTTTGATTATCTTTTTTATCAGTAATATCTAGTTTTACATAATCTTTATAAAAATCAACAATTCCTTTAAAATAAAGTATATCTTGTATATTTTTATTCAATGTCATTTTATACAAAACACTTCCGCTTTACTGGATGGAACAGATTCTATTAATCTAAATATTCCTTCTGTATCAAGAGTATCTGTCTCTCTCATTTTTCCATCTTTAGCTTTCATTTTCAACTGGTTAGTATCACTAACCAATTCACTGCCTTCATCTTTTAGTCTAGTTTTTAACCATTTCCAATAATTTCTAGATTTATCATAATCATTATCAGTTAATGCAGCAATAACATCAACTACACTAAAATAATATTCTTCTTTTTCAGAATTCCAAATACTTCTTATTTCAATGAGTAATTTTTAATCTATTTTTTCATTTTTTACTACTTTTTTTATTAAAACTTGCAAGATCTCATTTCTTAAAAGTTCCCATTTTATATGGGTTTAAGTGATGTGCGTCATAAATACAAGCCAACCAATTGATATTTGTTTTATTTTCGTTCATCCCACTCAACTCCTTTTATAAAATTAATAAAATTATAGCATAAAAAAGGCAGATTTTGTACTAATCTGTCTAAATTTATGTCATTTATTATAGGTTAAATTAAGTGTAATCAATTTTTATCATAACATTACCTGGCCATATGGCTACTTCTTTATTAATTGAATTGATTTACCATTTTTATCTTCAATAAAGAAACTCTTTCTATTTAAATCACCATAAAATATATCTATGTTTTCTTTCTTATAACCTAATTGCTTAATTAAATCTAGTACTTCTTCATCACTATCATAGCTATATGCAATATGATTAATTGGTTTTTCCTTATCATTTGTTATTTGAAATAATTCTAATGAATGGTTATTTAACTTTAATGTAGCCCAATTATATTCATCATCACTAAATCTTTCTAATAATTCATAACCCAGTTTTTTATAAAAAACAATAGATTCATTCAAATCTTTTACGGTAATTGCAATATGATCTAAATCTAACATAAAAATACCTCCTCGTATAATAGTTTTTGTAAGTGATTTTTTCACTTATATTAACTATTTTTATTTATTCTATTTTTATAAGTAAAAATAGTAAAAACTATGGATTATTTTTACCCTTGTGTTATTATATTTTATTGAAATATAATAACTAGGATCTATTCTTAACCCTCCTGTAACTCTTTATGATGTTTACTAGTTTAGAATGTTTCCCTACTTATGAGTTATCATCCTTCTAACTCAGATGATGTTTCTCTTTTTAAGTTTAATCGCAGCACATTATCCTTAAACAAAAGATGTATTCTTATAACGAGGTTGTTGTCAAACTTTTAAGCAAGGGTATCTGTAGTTTATTATGTTTCACAAAATATTTTATCGAAAGGTGGTGATACTTATGCAAAACTCTTTGTTCATTGGTGTTGATGTAGGTCTTAAAGGTAATCAGTTTTGCGTTATGAATTTTGATCAACATATTTATTTTAACCTTAAGTTTCCCAATAATCCAGAAGGAAACGATATGGTTATTAATAAAATTAAAGATATTGAAGATACATTATTCTTTGATAAAATTATCATTGTTATGGAATCTACTGGCATGTATTCTTTTCATCCTGCTTGTTATCTTTCTTCTAATGAATATTTAAATAATTTTCATACTGAAGTTTATCAAATCAATGCTTGTGATTTTGATAAATATAAGAAAAGTTTTCATGATTTAGAAAAAGAAGATGGTATTGATGCTTATATTCTTGCTGACTATGGAAGAGTCGGCAGAACTAAAGCTTTATATCCATTTAAAGGTTCTCAATACATTGCACTTCAACGTCTTACTAGACAAAGATATCATATTTGTAAAAACTTAATAAAAGAAAAGACTTATATTTTAACTAATTTATATTTATCTTTTTCTGGATTAGTTTCTTGTAACAAAAATGATATACCTTTTTCTGACCTATTTGGTGCTACATCTTCCGCTTTTCTAGAAGAATTTGTATCTCCAGATGTTATTGCATCTTCATCTGTAGAAGATTTAATTAACTTTATTTCTGAAAAAAGTAAAAATCATATTTCTAATGTAGATGATAAGATTACTACTTTAAATAAAGCCATGCATGCTTCTTACAGATTAGATCAAACTGCTTATGAACCAATCAATATTGCCATTGCTTCTTCTTTAAATACTATTAAATTTTATCAAAAACAACTTAAGAATATTGATAAAGCTATTTTATCAACTGCTTTAGGACTTGATTCCAATACCTATAATATCTTACTTTCTATTCGTGGTATTGGTAAAGTCTATGCTGCTGGTATTATGGCTGAAATTGGTAATATTGAAAGATTTCCTCATAACTCAAAAATTGCTAAATATTCTGGACTTTATTGGAAAAGAAATCAGTCTGGAGAATTCGATTCTCAGGATAAGAAATCTTCTAAAAAGTCTAATAAATATTTACGATATTATTTAGTTGAAGCTACTGCTTCTTGTGTTAGACAAAACTTTCCTTTTATTAAAGATTATTATGATCTTAAATTTAAGGAAGTTTCTAAACATCAACATAAACGTGCACTCGTTTTATCTGCTCGTAAACTTGCAAGATTGATTTTTGGATTGCTGCGAAAAAATCAATATTACAAACCAATTGACTCGGTTCAAAATTCAAAGAACGATTGATTCGCTATTTATAAATAGCGAATCAATAATTTTAGTTTATACTAAAATCGTTTTAGTGTGCAATAATTTTGTTGATAAGGCAGTAAACTATTCCAAAAAAACTGCCGATTACCTATTGACTTTTACCAGATGTTCTATACTCATTATAAACACTAATGTAGGAAGTACTTTTGCTATATAATTATTTTTTCGATTCTTTTTAAATTTAAATGTCTTATGTCACTTGGATCATCCGAATAATGAACAACTACCATAATCATATTTTCATATACATATATTTGAATTGGCAATATATCTCTTGATTTTTTAATTCCTTTACTATAGTATTCTATAGTAATTTTTTTCTTATTATTAATTGCATTTTGTATTATATCTATTTTATTTTTATCTTCAATATTTATGTTATCTCTATCACTTACTAATCTACAGTAAGTATTAATTTTTTCTTTAATATTCTCTAATTTATTTTTATCATCATCGGATAATTTATCTATTATTGAATTAATTTTATCTATATCATTTTTATTAAACAAAATAGAAGGTATTTCAACTTTAGAGCAAAGTCTATATCCACCATTTTTACCCATTATGTTTTCAATATATAATCCTTCTTTTTCTAATTCATCTTTATATTGTCTAACTGTTCTTGGACTAACTTCTAACATTTCTGCTAGTTTCTTACAACTATATATTTTCCCAGATGATAATATATCTAGCATTTTAATATTTTTAGATATTTTGGACATACACTTCACCTCATTTTTATCTAGGGGTTAAAAGGTGTAATCACCTCATTAATTCCTACAACATTTTTAACTAAAAATAGTCATCTTTTACTAATTTTTATCTATTTAACATATTTTTATATAAAACATGCAAGATGCTAATTCTCACAAAGCCTTGTAAATAAAGAAGTTCTTAAAGGGGTTAAATAAATCGTAATCAAGCAATTTATATTAGTTTTATTTTCATTCATTTGAATCAACTCCTTAATTTCACTTTACTTTATATTTAATTTTTATTTTTTCTTTTTCTAAATACCCTATAGTATCATCAATACTACGAGTTAAATCGCCCTTTAATTTAAATCTTTCAACAAGTTTTGCAGTTGTTTCTAAATTTTTCTTATAATTCTTTAAAAACTGCACTTTTTCAACTATATTCACTATAATTTCCTCCCATCACGAATTAGTTACTGTATCGTAATCAATACCTTAATTCCTACATAATATTTAACATATTTTAATCATTTTTGATCTTTTTTTATTAAATTTAACTATATTTTATCATAACATGAAAGATGTTAATCACTACAACCAGTTTATATTAGTTTTATTTTCATTCATTTGAATCAACTCCTTTAAATCTATATTTTTTTAGTTTAATTTTATCTGCTGAAAAATTCTTCAAAATCTCTATAATTAACTTTAATAACTTTTTGTGGTGTTAAATCATGATAGCATCTATATTGAGTTGTGAACTCGTGATTATCTTTAATCATATCTTCACTTTTTTCAAAAATATAAATATAACCACATAAATCATCTGGTAAATTTTCTACTTCAAATACCATTGCTGGTAATTCTCCATTATTATTCATAGAAAATGAATAATTCTCATTTTGTTCTTTCAATCGTCTACTAAAAGCATAAGCCGCTGCAGTATAGATTGAACTAGTTAAAAATATTGCATTGTCTTCATTATCTTTATTTTCATTATCAGTTGATTGTCTTAATTCTAATTTATCTATTTCATGAGCTGTTCCGTGAAATAAATATTTTGGATTAAAAACATCTTGATTCATATATTCATTTAATTCCATGTAACATCACTTTCTCGATTTAAAATCATTAAAATTATAGCATAAAAAAGGCAGATTTTGTACTAATTTGTCTAAATTTATGTCATTTATATGTTCTTAAATATTGCGTAATCAGTTATTTTAAAATTCTCACCAGGTCATATGGCCAATTAATAATTATAAATAAAAAGAAAGTTTTATATACTTTTAAAAAAACTTTCTTCATTATATTTCATATTATAATAATCAATTGATTTTATTAATAAATCTTTTTTTATAGTTTCATATTTTTCTTTATTTTTCAATAAATCAATCAATGTATCTTTACCATAATAATCAATTATATAACTTACCATTAAATATGCATAATCATAACTATCATATTCATGCATACCAAATTCATTCTCTATCTCATCTTGATTAGGAATCGGATTATTATTTATATAATTATCTAATAACCATTTAATTCCTTTTGAATATGTACCATCTAAATATTTAGCTATTCCTTCATTTATCCATTCAAGAGTAGTTCCAAATAGATTAAATTGTATACAATGAATTAATTCATGAAATATTACATTCTTATACTCTTCTTTTGACCATTCCTTTTCACCTGGATTATCCCTAGGTTCAAAATAATTTAAAGAATTATCTTCATCTTTTTGGCATGCACACATATAGTCAGGATCATTTTTGTATCCTCTTTTTCTCATTCCATTAACTAATTCTTCAATGCTATTATAAACATATATAGTAACTGGTAAATCAATTTCCTTACTGTTAAAAAAAGAAAATATTTCTTTTTTTCTATTATTAATAATATTAGCTATTACTTCATTATAATTTGATTCATTATTTTGCATTATATATTTCATAAATTCACCTCTTCTTTATATGTTCTTAACTTTTGTAATCACCTTGCAACTTCTTAGTAAAAATTTACTTATTTTTAACTTATTTTGCTATTTTTTAGTATTTTTTAACTATTTTTATTAAAAACATGTAAGATGTATTTTTACATTTTCCCTTATATTATATGGTTTTAGGAGTGCTCTTAATTAAATTGAAATCAACCAGTTAATATTGGTTTTATTATCCATAGTAATCACTCCATTTCTATTCAATTATAGCATAAAAAAGACGAAATTTTATATAGTTTCCTCCCATTTTATATTAATTATTTACCTTAGACTAAATAAACACCAAGCTAGCCATAAGAATTGCATGGTCATATGGCAAATCGCAATATCTTAATCTTACGATTCAATTGATAAATTATTTTTTTTATTGGTAAGTCTTAATAATTTAGGTGAATCTGCAACAACATTAGATATTTCTTCAGCTTTAACTGTAGCAACTACATTTTTTTCAATGTCAAATGCATCATGAACTTTATCAAAATCTCCAGAATATGTTTCTGGTCTAGTAATGTCTATTCCCTGATACTTTTTCATGTTATCTAAAGTACTCATAAACTCATTCATAAATTCTTCAGCACTCTTCATAATATCATCCTTTCATTTATCTGACAATTAATATTATACCATATATTTTCATTATTTAATTACATCGCAATATTACTAAAAAAGATGAGATAATTTCTCATCTTAATGTACTGGAATATCTTAATCTTACGATTATCTCACTTTTTTTATTTCAATTCCTAAAACTCCATATTTTTCTTGTTCTTCTTTTGAATAATATTCTTCCATGTCTTTTGGATCAGCTTCTTCATCTTCCTTATATCCCATAGCAACTTTATCAAAGTGTTTATATAATTCTTCAAATGAAGGATAATGATATAGATTTTCTATTTCTACTAACAATTGTTCCAATGTTTCCCTATTAGTAAATTCAATTAAATCTTTTATTTTTAACAATTTCCTTTTCTCATCATTTAATCTTAACTCAATTGTCTTAGTACCATTTTTAATATTCATAAAAGGACCATTATTTAATTTCATTTCATGTTTCATAATATCACCAACCTATTGGTATTATATCATACTTTATTATTTTTTAATACATCGTAAGATTACTAAAAAAGGAACTGATTTCTCAATTCCTAATATCTTAATATTGCGATGTGTTTTTTATCTCTATTTTATCTGTTGCAATCTTATCTGAGAATGTTTCATCATGTTCCACAAATATCATCGTAGGATTATAATCTAAAATTAAATTTTCAATCTGTAGTCTTGAATAAATATCTATATAATTTAACGGTTCATCCCATACATATAAATCAGCCTGTTCAGATAAGCTCTTAGCTAATAATACTTTCTTTTTTTGGCCTTCACTATAACTTTCAATATTTCTATCAAATTCTTTTCTATCAAAATCTAATTTTCTTAATATTGACATAAATAATGTGGCATCTATATTATTATCCATTATAAAATCTTTTAAATTTCCTTTTAAATAAGACGTATCTTGTGAAACATATGAAATTTTTAAATCATTGGGTAAATACAGTTCACCATTGTACTTTATTTTTTGCCCTAAAAGCAATTTGATTAAACTAGATTTTCCAGAACCATTTTTTCCTTTTAGTTCAATTCTATCTCCCCTATTTACTGAAAAACTAATTTTATCAAATAAATCTCTATCTCCATAATTAACACTAAGATTTGATACTTCCAACAGTTTATTACTCCTATAAATTGTTGGACTAATTTTTAGTTCTTCCATTGTTTCTATATTTTTTAATAATTTTGATTTTTCCTCAATTGCTTTTTCTTTATGATTGCGTGCAACTAAAGATCTTTTCATCATTTTAGCAGCTTTATGTCCAATATAACCTTTATCTGGTACAACACCTTGTTTAATATTATATTTACTTTTTTCTACTTTATCAGACCAATTTGCTGTTTGTCTAGCAGATTTTTCTAATCTAGATATTTCACCTTTTAATTTTTCATTTTGATTTAACTCAAAATTATCTTGTCTTTGCTTATTCTCCCACCATGAACTAAAATTCCCTTTTTGAACTTCAATATTAGTTTTATTAATGGATAAAACATGATCTATGCAATTATCCAAAAAGCGCCTATCATGAGAAACTAAAATAAACCCTTTTTTACTATTTAAATAATCAGCGACAATTTTTCTTGCCTCAATATCTAAGTGATTAGTAGGTTCATCTATAAGTAAAAAGTTATTATCTTTAGAAAACATCAATCCAAGTAAAACTCGTGTTTGTTCTCCTTTACTTAGATTTTCAAATGATCTTTCTAATATGCTTAAGTCCATTCCTAATTGAGAAATCTCACAATTTAATTTCCAAGTTTCAAAATACGGTACTATTTCTTCTGCTATTTCATAAGAATTTTTTGATTTATCTTTTATTTCAAATGGAAAATAATCAAATATCAAATCCGATTTAATTGTTCCTTGATATTCATATTTACCTAGTAATAAATTTAAAAAAGTTGTTTTACCTCTACCATTTCTTCCAACAAATCCTAATTTCCAATTAGAATCTATATTAAATGAAACGTTTTCAAAGATGTTAGTGTATCCCCCGTCGTAACCAAATGTAAGATTGCTTACACTTATTGTTGACATGCTATCACCTCTTATTTAGTTTTTTATACTATCATTAAATTTTAAATTTTTCAATATTTGTCAATTGCTAAAAAATATAATTCACTGACTTTTCTCTTTCTTTAATTATATGTAGAATTATTAATTGTGCACTTATATGTCATATATATTATACTATATTTTTTATATTGACAAAAGATCGTAATATTACTATTTTACGATTTACTTATAATTTTATAAATCCCTATTTTATGGTGGGGTTAGCGGGAAACATCACCTTATCAAAAATATATAAAAAAAGCTCCATTTTTAATGATTTTTGGTGTTTTTTGTACATTTTTACTTACTTTTTATATAAAAGATGTAAGATCAAATTATCAATTTTCCCTTATTTTATAAGGATTTGTTAAAGGGGTTAGATAAATCATGCTCAAGCAATTTATATTAGTTTTATTATTCATAGGAATCACTCCATTTCTATTCAATTATAGCATAAAAAAGGCGAAATTTAGTATAGTTTCGTCCCATTTTATATTAATTATTTACCTTAGACTAAATAAACAACAAGCTAGCCATAAGAATTGCCTGGTAATATGGCAAAGCGCAATATCTTAATCTTACGATTCAATTGATAAATTATTTTTTTTATTGGTAAGTCTTAATAATTTAGGTGAATCTGCAACAACATTAGATATTTCTTCAGCTTTAACTGTAGCAACTACATTTTTTTCAATATCAAATGCATCATGAACTTTATCAAAATCTCCGGAATATGTTTCTGGTCTAGTAATGTCTATTCGCTGATACTTTTTCATGTTATGTAAAGTACTCATAAACTCATTCATAAATTCTTCAGCACTCTTCATAATATCATCCTTTCATTTATCTGACAATTAATATTATACCATATATTTTCATACTTACACCTCTTTAACCGTCAATACCAAGTATCAAATACTATGCCATTTTTGATGCTTTTTTAGTTATTTTTATAATTATTTCTATATATTTTTATTAAATTATGTAACAAGCATATACTTGTTTTTTCTTTATTTTATAGGAGTTTGAATGAAACTTAGACTAAATCAATATCAACCAGTTGATATTGGTTTTAGCAACATTTTCATTATTATTCATTTATATCTACTCCTTCTATAAATAATTAAAAACTAAACTATTTTAATTTTCTAACTTCTATTCCTAACACCCCGTATTTTTTTTGTTCTTCTTTAGAATAATATTCTTCCATATCTTTTGGATCAGCAATCTCATCTTCCTTATATCCCATAGATACTTTATCAAAATGCTTATATAACTCATCAAAAGATGAATAATGATATAGATTTTCAATTTCAACTAACATTTGTTCTAAGGTTTCTCCATTAGTAAATTCAATTAAGTCTTTTATTTTTAGTAATTGTCTTTTTTCATCATTTAATCTTAATTCAATTGTTTTTGTTCCATTTTTTATATTCATAAATGGTCCATTATTTAATTTCATTTCATGTTTCATTTTATCGCCTCTTTTTAATATATTATACTTTCTTCTAATTTTTATTATTTTCCTCTAAATATTTATTATAAAATTCATCCATAAAAGAAATATATTTTTGATCTTGGATTACTCTATACTTTTCATATTCACTTTCAGCTTTTTCTACTGCTTGTTTATGTGAAATATTACCTGAATTATCTAATACTTTTTTTCTTCTAAATTTTAATAAATCATCGGTTGCATCAATCCAATCTTGCATAGTCATAACATGTCTTTCTTTAGCTTCATCTTCTGCAAAGACTAAAAATATATTAGTTAAATCATTTAGTTTAGTTAATTCTTCTTCATTTAAATAATTTTTAGCAACACTCACATCATATTTATATATTAACCCATCAGGAGAATTTTTCCAATTAGTAAGTCCCATATGTTCTTTATTTGAATCTGCTCTACTATATATAAGTTCTGCAGCAGTATGTCCACTTATTGCATAATGAAGTTTATTTTGAACTATTTTAAAGAATGTATAAGCCTCTTCTGACTTAGGATTATAATCAGTTGATGTAGCAATGAATAAATCGGTAATTTTTTGATAAGACATTATTGTAATTTTTACCATCTTCTGCAGTTATTTCCATTTTGGAAACAACTGAATCTCTTATTAATTCCTCTTCTTCAAAAATGTTCTTTAGATGTTTAGATATAGCTGGTACACCAACATCAAAAACTTTTGACATTCCTTTTTGTGTAAGCCATAAAGTTTCGTCTTTATATATGGCATCAACAATAACATCACCATTATCATTTTTATATATCAATAAATTATTTGATTCATTCATAATCACACACCTCTTTTTTTATAAGTTACATTATCCCATCTAATTTCTTCTTTTATTTCTCTTTTTATTGTATCTATACTTTCTTCCAATTCTTCTATTCTTCCACCTGGCAACATATAGAAATTTCTTCC
This sequence comes from Bacilli bacterium, assembly GCA_045638205.1. GTDB lineage: Bacteria > Bacillota_I > Bacilli_A > RF39 > UBA660 > UBA2730. Next base: position 1,766 of record JAZUAY010000171.1, on the reverse strand, counting down.
TTAATTTTTAATCTTTTTTAATACTTTTACTACTTCTTGATTTTCCCTATCAAAATACTTTTTTCTAGGATTATTGGATAATAAATTCACTGATTCAATGAATTCATCTAATTTCATTAATTCTAAACGAAAATTATCTTTAACTTCATTTTCAGTTCTATTAATACTCTCCAAATTAATACCTTTGTACTGAGCAAGATAAAATTTAGTTCTTATTAATCTATTAATAACCTCATCCCTTCGAGTTGGATAATTAGGTTGGTAGTATTCGAGAAGTAATAATTCTTTTAAACTATTTATATCATAAACAACTCCGGTTTCTTCTTTTAGTTCTCTGATAATTGCTTCACTTTCAGTTTCGCCCTTATCAATAGAACCACCTGGCAATAAAACAACTCCACCATAATGTGATACCAATATTTTATCATCTGATAATAAGATTGCTCTTGCTTTATTTCCAATCTTTTGAATATCTTCATCATGTAAATTTGTTTCATTTATAATTATAGTTTGCATTTTATATCACTACTTTCATCAATACTTTGACCGTCAATATCAAGTATTAAATACTATGCTATTTTTGGCACTTTTTTAATTGTTTTTAGCATTATTATATATTTTTATTTAAAATCATCTCATTATTTTTTTTAATCTATTTTTATATCTTAGTGGAATGAGTTTCTTTACATTTCCATAATCATCAATACTTACTTCTGGAATATATTTACCTGTTATAAGTTCAATGTAATCTGCAACCAATCTTCTATGACAAAATTCATCTACTGGTTCATGACATAATAATATTATATTATTACCATATTTTTCATTTAAAGTATATAATAATTCATTTACATCTAAATCTTTTAACCTTATATCATAATAACTTTTTATATATTTATCTTCTATTTGTTTCCTAATTTCTAAATATTCTTTAACTTTATTTAAATCTTTTTTTAATTTTTGCAATTCTTCTAACTTTTCAGCATAAGGTGTATAAGTTTCTAACCTAGGTGCTAATTTTTTATATGCAGGTCCAAAATAACCCCAAGCATTTCCACCATCTCCTGTTATAGAAACAGTATTTCCTTTTTTTACATTATAATAATTTCCTGTTCCAAAAATTATATTAGGTTCGTTTTTAATATATTTTTCTTCCATATTACCACATAGCATACCATTTGATGCATAAATTCCACTTAGATACATCATATTTCTATTTTCTTCTGTTTTTATATAAATCCTTTTTTCTAATTCTTTATAATCTTTGGATGTTGGTTTTAATTCATCAGAAACTTCAATTATTCTACCTTGCAATCCTGCATTTTTAAATTCTCTTTCTAACTCTTTATAAAAATTCATAAATTTTCCTCATTTCTATATTTTATAATTTTTACTCTCATGTAAGATTTTAACAAACTTCTTAGAAATTTTTTCATCCACTACTTTTATTTTATCATCATCTATTACATATAATGCTTCAGCCATACCACCAACTATTGCACAATTAGTATCAGTATCTCCTCCCATTAATAAAGTTTTTCTTATTGCATCTTCAAAACTATTTGATATATATAAACTATATAAACAATTATCTATAGTCTCAGCACATATTGTATTAAATTTGGTAAAAGGATGATTTAAAATATGGTTTAAATTTTGGTTTATAATTATTATATTCTTTTATATAATTTCTTATATATTTATCATAATCAAAATCATTCATTATAGCCTTTAATATTGCTATAGTTAATATAGTATCATCACTA
>JAZUAY010000170.1:0-6806 GCA_045638205.1 Bacilli bacterium | reverse complement strand
ATATTTAACATTCCAACTAAATAAACAATAACAGCCATTACTAATGATAATATAATATATCCAATAATATCTTTTAGTTGTTCTAATAACGAATAATCAAGTAATTCTTTATTATATCTAGTGTTAATAACTAATGCTATTATACCATACAAAGCATTAGAAATACAAATTGCCAGTGGTCCAAAAGGTATAGCAATAATTATCATTAATATATATATTGGTTTTTTAATAAATTCTAATTTTAAGATAACATCACTTTTACCAATTGCCTTTATAGCCTGCATATTTACAAGACCTATAATAGAAAACTCTTGTTGAAAACAAACAACTTGTAAAAAAGGAACACAAGGTAACCATTTATCAGTTAATAATATTTTAATAAGAGTATAAGCAACACCTGCAAGTCCAAGAAGTATTGGACAAAGAATATAAGAAGATATTTGCATTATATTTCTCAGAACTTTCTTAACATCTTTTTTATTATTTTGTATTTTAGCAAAAGAAGAAAACAAAACAGTTTCCATTGCAACACTTAAATTACTAGTAAATAATGAAGGTATTTGTTCACCTTTATTATTATAAGATAAATCTGCAGCACTGTATTTAACACCAATTATCAAACCTCTTAATTGATCAAATAAAGTTCCAATAAAACTTGATACCATAATTTTCCATCCATAATTAAATAAAATATTAAATCTTTCTTTTGAAAATATAAATCTAGGTCTAAAATCAATTGTTAAAAACAAAACCAAAGTATCAATTATTGAATTAGTTAAATATTGACAAACTAATGCCCAAACACCAAATCCTTTATATGCCATAATTATACCAACAATTGCAGAAACCAAAGTTCCAAATAAAGTAGAAAAAAAGAATTTTTTAAATATCATTTTATTATTAACATAGGCTTGTTGTATAGAACTAATTGCAGCAATAGGAAGTTTTAACCCCATAACTCTAACTATCAAAGTTAATAACTCATTTTTATATAATTTTGCAATAAAAGGAGCAGTAATAAACAAAATAATATATAAAACAAAAGACAAAAAGATACTAGCCCAAAACATTGTAGAAAAGTCTATTTCATCTGCATCTTTTTTCTGAACAAGAGAAGTACCTAAACCACTAGTAACAAATACATTAGCAAGATTAATAAATATTGTAACACAAGCTATAATACCATATTGTTCTGGAAATAATAATCTTGCAAGAATAATAGATACAATAAAACTAATTAACTGTGCTGTTATTCTTTCACCAAATCTCCAAAACAAACCTGATAATGTTTTATGTTTTAATTCACTGTCATACTTCTCCATAAAAAACACCTTTCTATACTACTAAACTTAATCTTTAAGTGCAGTTATAGGAACTACTACAACACCATCTTTTCTTGTATAAACAGCATTAGCAAGTCCACAAATTACACACATAACTTTAGGTGGTTTAATTTCTTTTTCAATCATGCTATTTTTTATTTTAATTAATTTATTAGCAGCTTCTTCAATCTTATTAGCACCTACTTTAATTTCAATAGCAACATATTCACCATCATCAAGTTCAATAACTGCATCAAATTCATTATTATTATAATCTTGATAATGATATAAATTCCAATCATTAGCCTCAGCATATATTCTTAAATCTCTCTCAACCATTGCTTCAAAAAGTAATCCAAAAGTATCCAAATCATTAATACACATATCAACGGTCATATTAAGTAAAGATGTAGTAATAGAAGGATCAACAAAATGCCTTTTTTCAAATTGTTTTACCCTCAACTTACTTCTAACATTAGGACTAAAAGGCAATTGATTTTCAATTAGATAAAGTTTATTTAAATCATTCAAATATTCAGTTAAAGTTTTAATATCAATAGCCTCATTATCCACTTTATTAATATCATCTTTTAATTTAGAAACAGAAACTGTTGTAGTCTCATTCCTTGCCAAAGATCTTAATAATAACATTACTTTATTTAAATCTCTTTTAACACCACTTATTCTATCAATATCAGTTTTTACTATTTCCTGAATATATTGTTTAGGAATCTTTATAGCTTCTTCAAAAGGTACATCTAAACTACCAGGCCAGCCACCCCTTAAAACTAATTTAATTATATCTATAAGTGTCTTTTCTTCTACAAGCTTACTTTTTACTTTATTATTACATATGTCTTTCAACGAAACATCTCCAGTTGAATCACCTGATTCAAAAAGACTCATAGGATACATTTTTATACTACTAATTCTACCAGCACCAGAATGTTTAATTTTTTTCTTTTTGTCATCAGGTAAAACACTAGAACCAGTTAATATATATTTTCCCTTTACACCATCCAAATCACAATTATATCTAGTTGCATCCCAAATTTCAGGAACCTCTTGCCATTCATCTATTAATCTTGGAATTTCACCATTAAAAACCAAAGTTATATCAGTTGAAGCTATTTCTCGATTTTTATAATTACCACTTGGATCCATTAATAAAAATTCACTTTTTGAATGTTCTCTACTAGTCCACGTTTTTCCTATCCATTTAGCACCAACTATATTAATAGCACCAAAAGCTTTCAAACTATTATCAATTTTCTTATCAACTAGTCTTTTTTTATATTCACTCATAAAAATTCCTCCTACTAGATATAATTATATTACAAAAACAATATTTTGTCCATACCATTGGATAACTTTTTGATTTTTTATTGGATGATATTTTGGTATTTTATTGGATGATTTTTTATAAAATAAAAAAGACTATAATAATTCAATAGCCTCTTTATTCTTTTTATTATTTCCAATCTTTTTATTTTCTTTCTTATTATTTAGTATACTAACAATAAGTAATCCAATAACAATATAAAGTATAGGACTAACACGAGTCACACTAATACCAAAGAAAGCTTGCATAGAATAACACGCCAATGCTAGACTCATTCCATAGACATATTTATCTTTATTTGTAATAGATTTAAAGAATACCATAGCAAGAAATACAATATAAACAAGACAACTAAATATACCCTCACATAAAGCTTTCTGTAAATATTCATTATGAGCCTTGTCAACTACTAAATTAGATATAACATCGATAACTGGAGGATTAAAAGCTACTTCATAATTATCAACACCTATACCAAATAACCAGTTTTCTTTAACCTTAGGCAATGTTTCTTTCCAAATATGAAGTCTACCAGTACCAAAACTATCATCTGTTTTCTTATTAGAAACATCTTTAGCTTGACTAATCATCTCATTTACATCCTTTTTAAGTTCTTCATTACGATTTTGTAAAACACTTTTAGTAACAAAAAACATCAAAATTATACAAATCAATTTACCTAATTTATAAAAATCTTTTTTATTTTTATTCTTAAATAATCTAACTACTATATCAATAAATATAAAAACAAAAATAATTATAGTACTTAAGAATACTGCCATAGATCCAGTATTTAAAACGCCAAGACCAAAGATTAAAGCAAGCATTAAAAATATTATATCAGTCTTTATATTTTCATTTTTAACAAACAATGCTAAAGTAATAGGATAACAAATACTAAGTAGTGATGCACAAAACATTGAATTGCCATTGAATCCTTTAGAATAATGCCATTTATTTAAAACATTAAATGATATAGTTTTAATAATATCAGTCTGCATAAGTCCATAAAATATATTAATAAAACCAATTAATAATATAGAATAAACAATTATTTTTTTAAGAATATCACTCTTAATATTAGTAGCAAGAAGTGCAAAAGAATAATAAGACAAAATTACATATAATCCTTCACCTCTACTATATTTTCCCCATAAAGCTCTCTCTAAATCAGTAACATTGATTAAAGATAGAAGCGTTAACAGAGCCATAATAAATATAATTATTTCAAATTTAGAAAATTTAAAATTTTTAATCTTACCTAAACAATAAACAATAAATGAAATAATACCAAATGTTATTAAATAATTAGAAAATTTTAATAAATCCATTTTGTTATAAGTAAGAGCCATAGACCCAACTATAACTGTTAACAATATTGCTATTATAATAATAAACGATAGATGTTCAATATATTTTCTATAATTCTTTTTTAAATTAGTAATAAACCTATCTTTCATACACAACCTCTTTCTAATATAAAATACAATATAATTATAACATTAAGACAAAAAAAAAGCTACTTAATAAGTAACTTTTCACAAAAACTAATTATTAGTTAGTTCCTTTACCATATACGTTTACTTTAACTTTGTAACTTCTTGAAGTTCCATCTACAACGTAAGCTTTATCAACCCACATCCATAAACGATAATATTTTTTACTTGTTCCTTGAGTACTAAATGAATCAGTATCTAAAACCATACCATCATTCATAGCACCACGTCCAGTAGTATCATTAGCACTAGTAGTATCTACAACGAATGGTTTTCCATCATTAGCAGTACCAAATTCTTGTTCAGTATAAGTACTACCATCATTAGTACTAGACATTAAAAGTAATCTAATATCATTATCACTAACTAGACTACATTGAGCATATGCATTACCAGCTTCACTTGATGCATTAGTCATAGCAGCTGCATTTTGATAAACTGTAGAAGTACAATCTGTATCAGTACTATTAGCTTTTTGAGCAACTACTTCATAATTAATTGTAGTATTACCAGTAATAGATGCTTCAACAGTAAAATCAAATACATTATCATCACTATATGTATGTGTATCGATTGTTTCATCTGTAGAATTTGTTGAATGTGCACCCGGTACTGCTGCTGTTGCTTGTTCTCTTGTCATTGGCATAGCATTTTCAATATTAATACCATTAGTAACTTCAGTATATTTCATTGATAATGTACCCGTATGAACAACATTTTCTTTAACTCCAGCTTTACTATAAGTAAATGCAGCGAATGAAATACCTACCACTGCTACTATTAAAATAGCAACTCCTAATACTGATAATAACACTTGTTTAGAAGTATCTTTCTTCTTCTCAAATTCATTGTTATTGTAATCCATATAAAATCATTTCCTCCTATCTTTTTATTTTATACAACCTAATTGTACCTAAAAATTTGCAACTTGTAAATAGAAAAAGATATTTTTTTTATAAAAAATATCTTTTTTTGTAAAAAACTATATTTAAATTAGTTATAATGTGTCAAAAAAACACTAATTATTGATTATATTAAAAACATCATTTGTATTTTTATTAACAATATCTGAAAATTCTGAAATGCTTATATTATATATATTTGCAATAAATTCTGCTATTATAGGAATATATTTAGGACTATTTGTTTTACCTCTATAAGGTGTTGGGGCTAAATATGGACTATCTGTTTCTAATACTATATTAGATATATCAATATTTTTTATAACATCTTTTAATTTACTATTTTTAAAAGTAACAACACCACCTATACCTAATTTAAATCCCATTTTAATATAAATATTTGCAGTTTCTAAACTACCACTAAAACAGTGAATTACCCCTTTAACATTAAACTCTTTTAAAATATTAATAGTATCATTAGTAGCATCTCTAGAATGAATAACAACAGGTAAATTTAATTTTTCAGCTATTTTTAATTGTTTTCTAAATAACTTTTTTTGTTTTTCTTTTGTTTCATTACCATAATGATAATCAAGACCAATTTCACCTACACCAACAATTCTATCATTTTTTAGTTTATTTTCTAAATTGTATAAATCATGATCCATAACTTCATAAACTTGATCTGGATGATAACCAATAGTTGCAAAAACATGACTATTATTATTAGCAAGATTTATAGCACTATCTATAGTTTCTTTCTCACAACCAGAAACTATCATTAACTCTACATTATTATTAACTGCACCATAAATTTCTTTATCTATATTATCATAATATTTATTTTCTAAATGACAATGTGTATCAATAAACATAAATAAACCCTCCCAAAAAAAAGCATCATAGAATTAATTTTTCTTTCTATGAATCTTAATCTTAAAATAATAAAACGTAATCAATAAAAAATATAATAAATCAAAATAATTAAAATCACTCTTCATTGATAAAAGTAAAAATATACTACTAAAAAAATACATACTGTCCAAACTTAAAAATCTCTTCTTAACCTCATTAGACATAATACTCTCCTCTTAATATAATTTTTACTACAAATATAGATTAACATAAGATATTATTTATAACAATAAAAAAAGAATATTTTAAATACCCTTATTGTAAAAAAATGTCTATTCCTCAATATATTTAACTAATATATTATTAATAATATCCATAATTAAAGTATCACTAGATAAAAAATCAGTCTTCTCACTATATAAAAGAATCCCACCAACAACATCACCATTAGGAATAATACTAGTCATCATAAAATTACCTTCTAATTCCAAATTTTTAAGTATATTGAATTTTCCATCATAATTATAATTATTTTTTCTCAAAGTTACATAAGTTGAAAGTTGATCTGAAATTTCTTTACCAACAATATTATTGATATTTTTACTATATTGACTAACAACATTATTATTATCAAAAATTATTATATCTTTATCTATTTTTTTACCACAAACTAAAGCTATAACATCCAAAATATTTTGAATATCCAAAAAATTTGAATATCTTTTAAGCACTATTTTACTATCATCTATATCAATATCAATTGCTTCTCCTTCTTTTATTTTTAAGCTTCTTCTAATTTCTTTAGGTATTACAATTCTTCCTAATTTATCAACCCGTCTAACAACACCTGTAGATTTCATATCTTCATCCCTCTCTACAGATATTTTGT
>JAZUAY010000169.1:0-10884 GCA_045638205.1 Bacilli bacterium | reverse complement strand
ATTTTCAGTGAAAACTCTAGGATTTACTCTAGACATATTATTAATATTTGCGGTAACATTGCGGTCATTAGCCAATGACCACAAGTAATCTTTTTCATCATTAGTTAATTGAAATGAGTCTTCTAAATTGAATTTTTCTACATTCTTTCTATATATTTGATTAATTTCTTTTGTACCATTTTTACAATTGTATAAAATGGCAAGATCACTATCAAGTATAATTTCCATTCCATTAATATTATAAATTAATTCTTTGATATTTGTATTTTTCATGTCCTAACCCTTCTTTAAAACAAATGTATAAACTAAGTTTAGCAAAGAAAATATATTATGTAAATACTTTTGTTTGAAAAAAATCAAAAAAATTATAGCTTATTTTTAACTATAATTTTAATTCTTATATTACCTTTATTTTGTGGTGTTTTTAATTTCGTAAAGTATGCAACTTTACGAAATTCCCTCTATAATATAGATTTTATCACATTTTTTTCTAAAATAAAATAGTTTTTTATAATAAATATTTTTGGTCAAATAAATTTTATATATTGTATATAATAGTATCTTTTTAATTTCGTAAAGTTGCATACTTTGAGAAAAATAGGAGGCTGTTTTATATGATAAAAATAAATAAAAAAGAGATGGTTATGTCAATAGTAGCACTATTATTTATAGTGATGGTTGTGATAGGAATAACATATGCAGCATTTACTTATACTGGTTTAGGTACAAAGAGCAATAAAGTTACAACTAGTACAATAACCATGAATTATAACGAGGCGACAAATGGAATTACATTATCGGATGCTTTTCCAATATCAGATAATGATGGAAAACAACTAACAGGAGAAGGTAATACTTTTGGTTTTACAGTAACAGTAACCACAGGAAATAACACAGCAGTAGGATATGAAATTAGTGCAGTAAAAGACACAACTTCAACTCTATCAAATAACGATGTAAGAATATATCTTGAAAAAAGTACAACAGGAGCAGAAGGAACATATTCTTCTGTATTAGAACCAACAGGATTTAATCCAATAAATGCAACAACCGAAATAGGAACACCAACAGGAGAAATGATATTACATAGTGATTCAACCACAACAACAAGAACAGATTATTATATTTTAAGAATGTGGGTAGCAGAAGATTATCAAGTAACAGGAGAGAGTAAATTCTTTACCATAAAAGTAAATGTGTATGGAACAGATTCACATATAAATACCAGTGGAATAAGTTTGAATAAAAACTCAATGACACTTGATGAGGGCGAAAGCGAACAGTTAAGTGCAACAGTGTTACCAGAATATGCAACAGATAAAAGTGTGACATGGGCGTCATCTAACACAGATGTAGCAGTAGTAGACTCAAGTGGAAATGTCACAGCACAGAGTATTTCAGGAACAACCGCAACAGCGGTGGTAACAGCAACCGATAGTAAGGGACATTCTGCAACATGTACAGTAACAGTCAATAAACCAGAGCCAACAGGAGTAGAGATAGAAGATAATATAACAGAACTAAATCTAATAGCACCAGGTGAGGCTAGCGGAGAAACAACAGATGGAAGTAGTGCAATATTAGAAGCAGGAACTCTTCCTGCTAATGCAAACTCAAATGAAGTAGAGTGGACTACAAGTGATTCAAGTGTATTAGATATTGAAAGATATACAGAAGCTAATGCAAGTGGAACAGGAAGTAGTAAGAGTGTTATAGCAAATAAAGTAAAAGTAACAGCAAAAGGAGCAGGAAGTGCAACACTAACAGTAAAAAGTGCAACAAATCCAAGTGCACCATCAAAAAGTATAACAGTAACAATTGAAGATCCAGAGTCAACTGGACTTTCTATAGACAAACCAAATGTAACAATAGATAGAAATTCAAGTACGCAGGTAACAGCAACATTAAATCTGTCAAACTCAAGAGATAAAACAATATATTGGACAAGTAGTGATAGTACAAAAGCAAGTATAAATTGTAGTGGAGGAAGTACAAACTCTAGTGGAGAGATAGAAACAAGTGGAGTAAGTGCAGTATGTACAGTAACAGGATTAGTAGCAGGAAGTACAACAATAACAGCACGAGATGCAAAAGGACATACAGCAAGTAGCATAGTAACAGTACAAAATGAACTAGCATCATTATTAAGTTTAAGTAGTGATGCAGAAATGGAAGTAGGAGCATCACATATCTTTCAAGCGAGTGTAACACCCTCAGATGCCAGAAATATATCAAGCATCACATGGACTTCTAGTAACACAAGTATTGCAACAATACCAAATAACTGTGCAGGAAGTGTAACATGTGAGATAGAAGGATTAGAAGAAGGAACAACAAATATTACAGTAACAATAGGAAGTTTAAGCGATACAAGTCAATTAGATGTAGTTCCGGCAGGAACACCAGTAAGTAGTTTTGTATTAGGAGATTATGTAAGTGTAACACCTTCATATAGTGGTAGTTATTCATGCGTTATAACAGGATGTAGTGGAAGTGTAACACCAAGTGAGCTAAATAAGTGGAGAGTAATATCAAAAAATAATGATGGTACGATAGATATGGTAAGTGAAAATGTATCTTCAACACAAATAACATTTACAGGGGAGGATGGATATAAATATTATGTATTAGCACTACAAGATTTGGCAAGTAAATATGAAAATTCAAATTATACAAAGACAACAGGCGGAAGTAGAATTATGGGATATAATGGGCAAACAGGTTATATAGGTTCAACTAGTTTATCAACATCAAGTGCAGGAACAACTACAACACCAACGACAATAACACCAGAAGGTGTAGGACAAGAATATCGAACAGGATATCAAGGAGATACATTATATGTAAAAGATTATAATGCAGTAAATAGTGCATTAGGAACACTAGTAGCAAAAGACGCAAATGATAAAACTACTGCAAAAGATTACTTTCTAGCTTCTCGTGATTATGATTACAATAACTCTAGTTTTCAAGCCTGGTGCTTACGTTATATCAATGCCTCTGGTGAACTGACTTGGAGTGGTGTACGTAGCTATTATAACAGTAGTTGGTCCACAGGAACAAAAACAAGAAGTCTTCGTCCAATATTAACTCTAAAATCTGGACTTAAAGCTAAAAATGGAGATGGACAAAGTAGTAATACAGCATGGAGTTTTGAATAAATTACTGTTATTGTATTTATTGATACATTTATAGTTAGTAATATAATAAAAAATAGGTTGTTTACCTATTTTTTATGTTCTTTTATAAATTGTTGCTCTAATTTTTTACATTTTTCTTTGTCCATATCCTCTACATCTTTAAATGGATAATCTATATTTAATTTTTTGTATTTTTCTTTGGCCATTGAATGATATGGTAGGAAAGTTATATTTTCTATATTGTTTATTTTTTTTATGTATTCATGTAAAGAAGCTAAATATTTATCTGTATCTGTTATATTTGGTATTATTACTTGTCTTATCCATACTTTAGTGTTTGATTTATTTAAAGCTTCAATAAACTTTGTTTGATCTTCTATATTTCCTGTTGTTAATTCTTTAAAACCTTTTTTTGTTGTGTTTTTAATGTCTAGTAATACTATATCTATGTATTTTAATATTTCTTCGTAATTTCCTGTGCCGATTCCTGCTGTATCAAGTGCTATATTTATGTTTTCTTTTTTTAATAATTTTGCAGTTTCAATTATAAAATCTTTTTGTAATAATGGTTCTCCTCCAGAAAATGTTACTCCTCCAGTATCTTTAAAATAGGGTTTGTATCTTAATATTTTTTTTACTAATTCAGTAGGTGTTGTATTTCCTTCTTTTTTCTGCCATGTTTCTGGGTTATGACAGTATTTGCATCTTAAGCGGCAACCGTTTAAAAATACTACAAAACGAATACCAGGGCCATCAACTAGGCCCATGGTTTCTATTTCACTTATGCTTCCTTTTATCATTATATTTTCTCGTGGAATGTTCTTGATATAACTTCTTCTTGTTGTTTTCTTGTTAATCTATTAAATCTTACTGCGTAACCTGATACTCTTATTGTTAATAATGGATATTTATCTGGGTTTTCCATAGCATCTATTAGTGTTTCTCTATTTAATACATTGACATTTATGTGATGTGCTTTTTGTGTAAAGTATCCATCTAATATATTTGTTAAATTAGTAATTCTTCCCTTTTCATCTGTTCCTAAAGCATCTGGTGTTATTGAGAATGTATTTGAAATACCATCTTTACAATATCTGTAATTTAGTTTGGCAACTGAATTTAAACTTGCTAAAGCTCCACTATTATCTCTTCCATGCATTGGGTTTGCTCCTGGTGCGAATGGTACTCCTGCTTTTCTTCCATCAGGTGTTGCTCCTGTTTTTTTACCATATACAACGTTTGATGTTATGGTTAATACTGACATTGTTGTTTCACTATTTTTATATGTTTTATTTTCTTTTAAATAATCATAGAAAGTTTTTAATAATACTTTTGCTATAGCATCAACTCTATCATCATCATTGCCATATTTTGGATAGTCTCCTTCAATTTCAAAATCTATAGTTATTCCTTTTTCATTTCTTATTGGTTTAACTTTTGCATAAAGTATTGCTGATAAAGAGTCTACGGCAACTGAAAGTCCTGCTACGCCATATGCCATATAACGATGTACATCAGTGTCATGTAATGCCATTTGACTAGCTTCATAAGCATATTTGTCATGCATATAATGTATAATATTCATAGCATTTGAATAAATTTTTGCAATTTTTTTAAGTACTTTGTCATAACTTGAAATTACCTTTTCAAAATTTAGAATTTCATCATCCATTTTTTCAATGCCATCAATAACTTTATCTTCAGTTCTTTCATCATATCCTTCATTTATTGAATATAGTAATGCTTTTGCTAGGTTACATCTTGCTCCAAAAAATTGCATATCTTTTCCTTCTCTCATTGCTGATACACAACATGCTATAGCATAATCACTTCCATATATAGGTCTCATTACATCGTCATTTTCATATTGAATTGCATCTGTGTTGATTGAAGTTTTTGCACAATATTTTTTGAAGCTATCTGGTAATTTTTCACTCCAAAGAATTGTTATATTTGGTTCAGGTGATGTATCTAAGTTAGTTAATGTGTGTAAAATTCTATAACTTGTCTTTGTTACCATTGGAACTTCTTTTTCAGTAAGTCCTCCAACAGAGCATGTAACCCATGTTGGATCACCTGAGAATAGTTCATCATATTCTGGGGTTCTTAAGTGTCTTACTAATCTTAATTTTATTACAAATTGATCAATTAATTCTTGTGCAGTTTCTTCTGTTAATAAACCTTGTTTTAAATCTCTTTCAATATAAATATCAAAAAAAGCATCAACTCTTCCTAAAGACATTGCAGCGCCATTGTTTTCCTTTACACCTGCTAGATATCCAAAATATGTCCATTGAATTGCTTCCTTAGCATTTTTAGCTGGTTTTGAAATATCATAGCCATATGTTTCAGCCATTTTTTTAATTTCATCAAGTGCTTTTATTTGCATTGAAACTTCTTCTCTTAATCTTATGATATCATCAGACATATCTCCTATTAAATTATCAAGATCTTCTATCTTTTTTTCTTTTAAATAGTTGGTTCCATATAAAGCAATTCTTCTATAATCTCCTATGATTCTTCCTCTACCATAAGCATCAGGAAGTCCAGTTAAAAGCCCTACATGACGTGCCATTTTTATATCTTTTGTATAGGCATCAAAAACACCGTCGTTGTGAGTTTTTCTATATTCTTTAAAATGTTTTTCAACTTCAGGATTAAGTTTGTAATTATATGCTTTAAGTTCACTTTCTACCATTCTGTATCCACCATATGGGTTTACAATTCTTTTTAACGGTTTGTCTGTTTGTAATCCTACAATTACTTCATTATCTTTATCAATATATCCTGGATCAAAACTGTTTATACCTGATAAATGTTCTGTATCTATATCAAGAACATGTTTTTTTAATTCTTCTTTTAATAACTCACTACATTTATTCCAAACTTTTTTTGTCTTATCTGTAGCTTTATTTAAAAAACTTTCATCATCTTTATAGTATTTATAATTTTTTTCAATAAAGTCTTTTACATTTATTTCTTTTTGCCAATCTCCTTTTTTAAAATTATTCCATTCTGTCATAATTATTCCTCCTTACTATTTTATTATATATTAAAAATAAGTTTAACAATGTTGCAATTGCAACTTTTTAAAAAACTTTACATTAAAAGGAATAGTTTATGCTATTCCTTTGTTTTTTTAGTTACTGTTTTTATTTTGTTTGTTGATTTTATATGGTTTCCAATGATTTCAGAGATGTCAGATATTGTTATAAAAGCTTTATCATCAACAGCTTCTGCAATCTTTCTTAACTCTGCTACTTCAATTCTGGTTAAGACACAATATAGTATTTCTTTATCACCTGAAAGTAGTCCTTCTCCATGTATTTTAGTTGTTGTTCTTCCTAGTCTTTTATATATTTCTTTAGTTAAAGCTTTACCATGATCTGTTATTATCATGGCAGCTTTCGCTTGTTCTAATCCTTCTGATATGAAATCTATTACTTTAAATGTTATGAAATATGTAAGTAGTGAATAAAGTGCTCTATCTAGTCCAAAAATTAGACCAGCAACTGTATATATTACTAAGTTAAATGCTAAAATTATTTGTCCTACTGAAAGAGGATATTTTTTACTGATTAATATGGCAATTGATTCTGTACCATCAATACATCCACCATTTCTTATAACAAGACCTACTCCTGCTCCTAGAAATATTCCACCGTATACTGTTGCAAGTAGCATTTGATTTGTTACTACTTCTAAATGTGAAAAATAATAAAGTCCAAATGAATAAATTATCATGGAATATATCGCTTTCATTAAAAATCTTGTTCCCATATTTTTATAACCTGTATATATTAATGGAATATTTAATATAATTATTAGAATGCTTATTGGAACCATAGTTACTTTTGATATTATAATTGATATACCTGTTATACCACCATCTAATATCGTATTAGGTATTAAGAAACACTCAAGTGCAAATGATGCAATTAAAGCACCTATTGTCATCATTAAAATTTCTAATATGTTTTGTAATGATTTATTTTTTAACTTAGTCAATTTCATCCCTCCTAGTATTATTTATATCATAATTATATCTTAAATTTGCAAATGTGTAAATTTATTATTTATACTTTTTATAATTTGTGTTATAGTGTAGTAGTGGGGGAATATTTATGAATGATTTAGATTTTTTACTTAAAAAGATTAAAAAGCCTGTTAGTATTGATAAAATCGTTAAAAAGGCTACTCGTGTAGGAAATTACAGTTTATCTGATATTGAAAAATATTTGGAAGAAAAAATGAAAACGTATGAGATTATAAAAACGCCTAACGGTAATTATGTGCCTATTTATAAAACTAGTTTTAGAGTTGGTACTTATAAAGAATTTCGTAATGGTGATGGTATTATACAGGTTAGTCCAACAATTCAATATAATATCAGTAAAAATGAAAGTCGTGATATTGTTGATGGCGATTTTGTAATGATTGATACTTATATTCCAGCTGGGAGCAAAGAAAAATCTGTTAAAGTTAAGAAAGTTTTATCAAGAGATTTGGATACTTTAGTTGGTGAAGTTATAAAGATTGGTGAAAATTATTATATTGAACCTGAAGTTAAGAGTTTAAAAAAACTTACTGTTGCTTTAGAAGGTACTGATTTTATTATTGGGGAAAAAGTAGTTGCTAATTTAGATAAGAGAACAGATAGTTTTTATGTTGCAAATATTATAAAAACTATTGGTCATAAGGATGATCCAGGTGTTGATATTTTAATGGAAGCTTATAAATATGGTATTGATGATAATGTTTCATCTGATGCCCTTGAACAACTTAAATATATTCCAGATAAAGTAAGAGATGCTGATTTAGTGGGTAGAACAGATCTTAGAGATAGAGAAATCTTTACTATAGATTCAGTTAATACTAAAGATATAGATGATGCTATAGGTTATAAGAGACTTGATAATGGGAATCATGAACTTTTAGTTTCTATTGCTGATGTTACTCATTATGTAACATATGGATCTCCACTATATTATAGTGCTAGAGAAAAAGCTACTAGTGCATATCTTGCTAATACTGTTATTCCAATGCTTCCTCATAAACTTTCTAATGGAATTTGTTCTTTGAATCCTAACGTTGATAGACTTGCTATAACTCTTCGTATGGAAATTGATAACAGTGGTAATGTTGTTAGACATGATATTCTTCAAAGTGTAATAAACTCTAATAAGCAAATGAATTATGATAGGGTTAATGATATTTTGGAAAAAAATATTGTAGCAGATGATTATGAAGAATATGCTGATACTCTTAAAAAAATGTATAAACTTTCTTTAATTTTAAATAGGGAACGTATTAGAAGAGGTGCAATTAATTTAGATAAGGCGGAAATGAAACTTATTATGGATGATGATAATATGAAAGTTACTGACTTTTCTGCAAGATGTCAGCATGCAGGTGAAAGTTTGATTGAAGAATTTATGCTTGTTGCTAATGAAACTATTGCAGAACATATGAGTAAATATCCTTTTATATATCGTGTTCATGATGTTCCAGATAATGAAAAATTACAAAATTTAATTAATCTTTTAAATTATCTTGGATATGATTTTAAAACAGAAAGTAGTGTTAATGCTATTCAAAGTTTAGCAGATAATTTGGGAGATTGTGGTTGTATATCTAATATGTTAAAAATACAGCTTCTTAGAACTTTTAGAAAAGCTAAATATAGTGTTGATAATATTGGACATTATGGTCTTGCAAGTGAAAATTATTGTCATTTTACTTCACCTATTAGGAGATTTCCTGATACTACTGTTCATCAATTAATAAAGGATTTTGAGTTTAGTAACGAAGATAAAGAAAAACTTGCTAAAAAATGGGAAAAAGAACTTCCAGATATTGCTGCACATAGTTCTTATAAACAAAATCAAGCTGATGAGTGTGAGAGAATGGTACTTTTAATGAAATGTGCTGAATATATGGAAAGCCATACTGGTGATGCTTTTGAAGGTACTGTAATTGCTCTTGATAAAGATGGATTATATGTGGAACTTGATAATATGATAAATGGAAAAGTTAGAGTTAAAGATTTAAATGGTGAATATTTTTATAACGAAGGAACTTATTCTTTTATTTCAATGGATGGATATGATGATTATTATTTAGGTGATAGATTAAATTTAGAAGTAAAAGATGCTAATAAAGAAAGAAAAACTATAAATTTTAAGATACTTGGTAAAATTAATGAAAATGATAGAATTAATAAAGATGCTAATAAATATGTTAAAAGATTAAAAAGAGAAGAAAAATATTATAATATAAATAAAGGAAGATAATTTCCTTTTATGCTAGCTTAGCTCAGTTGGTAGAGCAACGCCCTCGTAACGCGTAGGTCGCAGGTTCGAATCCTGTAGCTAGCACCATTTTTATATTTGATTATGGAGGTTAATTTAGATGAAAGATAATTTAGATGATTTACAAATAGCTCCTTCTAAAGAAGAAATGAGCCAAATACTTAATTCTTGTGCACATATGTTAGGATTTGAATATACTAATGGGAAAAAAGATAATTATCTTGTTAGAATTGAAAAAAGATATAGAGAAAGGAAAGGCTTACCGCCTCTTACAGATAAAGAAATTGAATATCTTAATGAAGAATATGAAAGACATATGAAATTTCTAAATGAATATAATAAAAACTTTAAGGAAGTAAAAGTTTATACATATAGTGATGATAGAGGAAGCGATTTTTAGTAATGAAAGAGAAATTATTAAAAGTTTTAGAAAAAATGGAAGATATAAAATACGGTTATGTAACTAACTCTAAAAATATTTATCCAGAGGATTTAAAAGATTGGGATAAAGATTTTGATAAATTGTATCATTTACAGGGTCCAGATGAACTTATTAAGAATGAATATGGTGTTTGTTGGGATCAAGTTGAACTTGAAAGATGCTATTTAGAAAAAAGCAGAATTGAAGCAGATTCTTATTTTATAATTGCATATGATAATAAAATGTATCCAACACATACTTTTATTGTTGTTAAAGATAATAATAATTATTATTGGTTAGAGCATTCTTGGGAAATTCATAGGGGAGTTCATATTTATGATAGTTTGAGTGAACTTTTAAGTGATGTTAAGTATAAATTTAAAAAAAGTATTGAAAAGCAAAATGTTTTAAATTATGATATAGTAATTTATAAGTATGATAAACCTAAATATAACATTAGTTGTAATGAGTTTATGAAACATTGTGAAAATGGTATTAAAGTTAAGCTTTAATATCTTTTTTTGAATAAATATATATGTATTGCTAATAATATTAATGGTGATTCATATGAAAAGTATTTGGAGTAATGATATAAAAAGTAATTATAAAAAATTAAATAAAGATATGAATGTTGATGTATTAATTGTTGGTGGTGGTATCACTGGTGTTAGTACCTTATATAATCTTATAAAAACTAAATTAAAAGTTATGCTTGTTGAACAAAAAGTAATTGCTAGTTCAACAACTAGTTTATCAACAGGAAAACTAACATATTTACAAAATGATTTGATTGATAAAATTAGAAATAAATATAATGATGAAGTGGCATCTAATTATTTAACTTCTCAAATGGATGCTATAAATAGTGTTGTTGATGTTATAAATAAAGAAAAGATAGATTGTGATTTAGAGAAAGTGGACTCTTTTTTATATACTAATAAAAATAATGAAATAAAAAAAATTAAATCCTTAGAAAAATTTCTTAAAAAAAATAATATTAAAATTAATTATG
>JAZUAY010000168.1:0-2521 GCA_045638205.1 Bacilli bacterium | reverse complement strand
TAAAGAAAAAAATAATAATAAAAAATATAAAACTAAATTTAAATATTCTACTAAAATAACAGATATAAATAAATTAGAAGTTGGAGATTATGTTGTTCATAATATTCATGGTATTGGTATATATAAAGGAATTACTGAATTAGATTTAAATGGTATAAAAAAGGATTATATAGAAGTTTTATATAAAAATGATGATAAATTATATATTCCTGTTGAAAAAATTGATAATTTATTTAAATTTTCTTCAAGAGAAGGTGTTGTTCCTAAAATTAATAAGCTTAATAGTACTGATTTTGGGAAGACTAAAAGAAGAGTTTCTGAAAAAGTTGCTATTATGGCAGATGAACTTATTAAACTTTATGCTGAAAGAGAAAGTAGAAAAGGTTTTGCTTTTTCAAAAGATAATGAGTTGATGGAATTATTTGAACATGAATTTCCTTATAATTTAACAATAGATCAGAAAAATGCTATTAAACAAGTAAAAATGGCAATGGAAAAAAGTGTACCTATGGATATGCTTTTATGTGGTGATGTTGGTTTTGGAAAAACCGAAGTTGCTTTTGTTGCTGCTTTTAAAGCCGTTAATGATTCTAAGCAAGTATTAATGTTATGTCCTACAACAATTTTGTCTAATCAACATTATAAGAATGCAATAGAAAGATTTAAAGATTTTCCTATTAATATTAAGCTTTTAAATAGATTTACTTCAGTTAAAGAGGCTAATCTTATTTATGAAGGACTTAGTAATGGTACAATTGATTTTGTTATTGGAACTCATAAATTATTTAATGATAGAGTAAAACCTAATGATTTAGGATTATTAATAATTGATGAAGAACAACGTTTTGGTGTTAAACATAAGGAAAAAATTAAACAATATAAAACTAATGTTGATGTTTTAACTTTAACTGCAACACCAATTCCTAGAACTTTACAAATGTCTCTTACAGGGATTAGAAGTTTGTCTTTAATTGAAACTCCTCCTGTAAATAGATATCCTGTTGCAACTTATGTTATAGAAGAAGATAAACAAATTATTAAAAATGCTATAATGAAAGAAATATCTAGAGATGGTCAAGTATTTCTTTTATATAATAGTGTAGATAATATTGAATTAAAAGTTTTTGAAATTCAAGAATTAGTGCCTTCTGCAAAAATTGTTTATGCTCATGGTAAAATGAGTAAAGAAGAACTTGAGAATAGAATGATAGATTTTACTAATCATAAATATGATGTATTAATTTGTACAACTATTATTGAAACTGGTATTGATATACCTAATGTTAATACTTTAATAATTCTTGATGCTGATAGATTTGGGCTTAGTCAATTATATCAAATAAGAGGTAGAGTTGGTAGAAGTGATAAGTTTGCATATGCTTATCTAATGTATAATGGTAAAAAAATATTAGGTGATATTGCTATAAAAAGACTTAATGTAATAAAAGAGTTTACGGAGTTAGGTAGTGGTTTTTCTATTGCAACTCGTGATTTATCAATTCGTGGTGCAGGTGATATTTTAGGTCGTGAACAAGCAGGTTTTATTGATAGTGTTGGAATTGATATGTATTTAAAGATGCTTAATGATGAGGTTAATCGTAGAAATGGAAAAAAAGTTGAAGAAGAAAATGATGATAGTAAACCTTTAATAAATGTAAATACTCATATTGATGATAATTATGTTAAAGATGAAAATTTAAAAATTGAAATACATAGAAAAATAAATGAAATAGATAGTAAAGAAAAACTTATTCAAATAAAAGATGAGATAGAAGATAGATTTGGTAAGGTAAGTGAAGATTTAATTATTTATATGTGGGAAGAATGGTTTGAAAAATTAGCTAGTAAAATTAATTTAAAAAATGTTAGAGAAACTAAAAACTTTATTGAACTCATTTTTGATAGAGAAACAGTTCAAAAAACTAATGTAGAAAATTTATTTACAGAATCTTATAAGATATCTCCTATGTTTAGATTTCAGATGAGAGGTAGTAATTTAGTTATAATTCTTGATACTATAAAATTAAATAAACATCCTATTTACTATTTAGTGCAATTATTAGAATTATTTTAAGAATAATATACTTGACTTTAATCATAGTTTAAGTTATTCTTTATATGGTAGTGAGGTAGTATTATGGAAAAAGAATTAGAAAAAATAGAAGAACAACAATTAAATAATTATATTTTGGCAGTTAAAGAAACTATTGTTAGTAATACTAAATCTTTGGTATTTGATGATATAGTATCTGTAGTACAAGCACCACCACTTGATTCTATGGATATTGTTAAAAATAAATTGTTAGAAGTAGCTAAACGTGATAAATGTGTTTTAGATATTAATGAAGTTAATAAAACTATGGATAATTTCAGAGTGAAAATATCTAATGATTTAATTAAAATAGAGAATATTAGGGTTAATCCACTTTCTAAAAATGTTGATAAATTTAAACCAGTTAAAAAAAGTGAAGTGTTTAAAATAACAAAAAAAGAGTTAAATCAAATAAATAAAAAATTAAAT
>JAZUAY010000167.1:0-2235 GCA_045638205.1 Bacilli bacterium | reverse complement strand
GTTTCATCACTTCCTGTTAAAAAAGCCATATTATCTCCTTTTTTAGTTTTAATAGTTTTAATTTTATCTATAAGTACAATTAATTTTACATCTTTATTATAATAATTATTTATACTATTTAATAATACTATATTTTTATTTTCTTTTAAATACTTTGTTGTTGGATGATGTGTTAAATAAAAACCAAGTAGATTATATTCTCTTTCTAAAAGTTCTGAATTTTTATATTCACTAAAATATTCTATTTCAGGTTTTTCTACTAATGAAGGATCTAAATCTTTAATTAAATTGGCATAATTAATTAAATTATCTAAATTATTTATCATTGTTTTTATATTTAATTTAAAAGAAGAAAAAGCTTCTATAAATATTAAAGATTCTATTACTTTTTTACTAACATTGTTAATTACAAGTCTTGATATAGCATCATAAATATTAGTAAATGGTTTATCACCTCTTGCTTTTATAATATCACTTGATGCAACTGTTCCTATAGAATTAATAATTGAAAAAGGTAAATAGATACTACTATCTTTAACTATATATTTATCTATACTTATATTAATATTTGGTTTTTCAATATTAATATTTTTTGATTTAATTTCTGTTATATATTCATTTGTTTTTGAAGATGATGAAATAACACTATTTAATAAATTAGAATAGAAAAACTCTTTATAATATACTTTAAAGAAAGCTAGTTGATAGGCAACTGTTGAATAAGCTACTGAATGTGATTTGTTAAAACCATAACCTGCAAATTTTAAAATTAAAGAAAATATTTTTTTAGATGTTTCATAATCTCTATTTAATTTTTTACATTTTGCCATAAATCTTTCTTCTTCACTTTTTAAAACATCTAATTTTTTCTTACTCATAGCACGCCTTAAAATATCAGCTTCTCCTAAAGTATAGCCTGCATAAATATTAGCAACCTCTATAACTTGTTCTTGATAAATTATAATACCATAAGTACTTTTTAAAATAGGTTCTAATATTTTATCTGGATATGTAATTTCTTCAAGGCCTTTTTTTCGTTTAATATAATTATCAATATGCAAGCTTGCTCCTGGTCTAAAAAGGGCAATAGCTGCAAATATATCATCAAAATTTTCTGGTTTTAATCTTTTTAAAAAATTTCTCATACCATTTGATTCAAATTGGAAAATACCTAATGTATCAGCATCACTAAATAATTTTATAACATTCTTATTATTTAGTGGAATCTCACTTATTTTAATATCTTTATGAAGATTAGTTGAAACATCTTTTACAATATTTGAAAGAATTTGTAAATTTTTAAGGCCTAAAAAATCCATTTTTAATAGACCTAACTCTTCAAGATACTCCATTGAATATCCACATAAATACATATTATCACTAACAGTTAAGGGTACAACTTCATCTAAATCAATTTTGCACATGACAATACCGGCAGCATGGCTAGATGTATGTCTTGGGAATTCTTCAAACTTTAAAGCTATTTTAAAAAGTTTGGTTAAGGTTATATCAGAATCAATTCTTGTTTTAAAATTAGGATTATTTTTATAAATATCCATTAATCTATCTTTTGTGAAATTAGGTATTAACTTAGTAAGGGAATCTATTTTATATAGTGGTATATTTAATACTCTTCCAACATCTCTTAAAACTAATTTTGGCATCATGGTACCAAAAGTAACAATACCTGCAACACGCTTTTTACCATATTTTTCTCTAACATATTTAATAACTTCATCTCTTTTATCATCAGGAAAATCAGTATCAATATCAGGCATTGTCTTTCGCATTACATTAAGAAATCTTTCAAATAAAAGATTATATTTAATAGGATCAATTTCAGTTATACCTAAACAGTATGCTACTAAACTACCTGCCGCTGAACCTCTTCCTGGTCCTACTAAAATATTATTTTTCTTAGCATAATAAATAAAGTCATAAACAACTAAAAAATAATTACAAAAACCCATTTTATTTATTATATTAAGTTCATATTCAAGGCGTTTTTTATATTCTTCTGTTACATTTTTTATTCTTTTTTTAAGACCATATTTTGCAAGTGAATAAAGATAGTCTTTTGGATCAGCACCATTTTTAGGTTCATAAATTGGTAATAATAATTCATATGGTGGAAAAACTAAATTACACTCATTTACAATTTTTTCTACATTCTTAAGACCAACATTTGTAGTAAAATCATAAATATTTTTAATATCTAATTCTTTATCTAATACT
>JAZUAY010000166.1:0-3074 GCA_045638205.1 Bacilli bacterium | reverse complement strand
CATTTATATCATAAAGTTTATAAAAATTATTATTTTTATCTATATTTACTCTCTCATTGACTTTATCTATATAATCAAGTTTTTTTACAAAATAATCAACCAAATAATTAGCATCACAATAATTTTTACATGCATCTTTATTATTATTTAATATATTTGAAACATTATTATATGCATCTCCTATGTAAACTGGTTTAGAAAAATCATATTCATTATTATAATCAAAGCCTATTTTTTTATCAAGTTTATCAAAAAAATCTTTCCCTGGATTATAATATTTAACATCCATTCCAGTTGGTGCAAGACCCATTTTAACTCTAGAAAAATCACTCATTGTAGGATCAAGTTCAAAAAGTGTATCATCAATTAAGGCAACATTATAAAAATGTTCAACACAGTCAATAATACTACATTCAAGATTAAGAAGTTTTTCAACTACTGGTTGCATTATATATATTGCAAATGATTTACAAACTATTTTATTACTTTTTAAATTAGTAATATCTGGTGCATAATCAAATACTTCTTTAACTTTATCACTATCTTTAGAATAACCACAACTACGTAAAAAGTTATAATTATAATCAAATGTAAAATATTGACAACATCTAATATAAATATATCTTAATCTTTCAACATCATCAAAATCTTTTGTTTTAAGCTCCTCATCCAACATTTTTAAAAAATTCATAACTCCACCCCTTAAACTAGGCATTATTATACCACAAAATTGTAGAAAAATCAATGAAATTGTTTCAAAATCATTTAATATATTGTATACTAAAAGCATGAAAGAGAGGTATTGATATGTTAGGATTAAATAAAGATATTTTAGGAGGTAAAAGAGAAAAATATTTAAATTGGGATGAATTTTTTATGGGTATTGCTCTACTTTCATCAGGAAGAAGCAAAGATCCGAACACTCAAGTAGGAGCATGTATAGTTGATAAAGAAAATAGAATTTTATCAATTGGTTACAATGGAACACCAAATGGTTTTAGTGATAACATTTTTCCATGGAACAGAGAAGGAGATATGTTAGAAACAAAATATGCCTATGTCTGTCACTCAGAATTAAATGCTATTTTAAATTATCCAGGTAATAGACATGATTTAGAAGGTGCTACTCTTTATGTTGCCTTATTCCCATGTAATCAATGTGCCAAAATGATTATTCAATCTGGTATTAAAAATATAGTTTATTTATCAGACAAATATGATAAGAAAAAAGAAACTGTAGCATCTAAAATAATGTTTGAAGAATGTGGTGTTAGATATAGAAGATTAAAAATTAATACTAATATTAATATAGATTTTTCAAAAGAGAAAATAGAAATCAAAAAGGAGACTAAAAATGATAATCAATAAAATTAAAAAACTTGCTAGAAAAAGCATAAAAAAAATAGTATTACCTGAAACTGATGATTTAAGAGTATTAAAGGCTGCTGAAAAAATAACACGAGAAGGTTTTGCCAAAATTATTCTTATAGGCGATGAAAAAGTAAATGTTATGGCTAAGAAAAATAATATTAATTTAGATAATATTGAAATAATTAATCCAAAAGAGTCATCTTTTACTAAAAAATTAATTGAAGAGTTTTATAATTTAAGAAAACATAAAGGAATGACTAAAGAGAAAGCTAAAGAAATAATTACAGAAAACTATATATATTTTGGTAATATGCTAGTTTATAGTGGTTATGCAGATGGACTTGTAAGTGGAGCTAAAGTAACAACCAGCGATACCCTACGCCCTGCCCTACAAATAATCAAAACCAAAAAAGATATTAAAACAGCATCTTGCTTCTTTCTAATGGAGTTAGATGACAAATCTTTAGGAGAAAATGGTTGTTTTATATATGCTGATTGTGGTATGAATCAAAATCCAAGTAGTGAAGAATTAGTTGAAATTGCTAAAACTTCCAATGACACTTTTAAATTATTATTAAACTCTACTCCAAAAATAGCTTTCCTATCACATTCTACTAATTCCTCATCAATTTGTAAAGATCAAGAAAAAGTAGCTATCGCAGCCAATACTTTCAAAGAAAAATATCCTGATATACTTTCAGATGGAGAGATGCAATTTGATACTGCTATCATTCCAGAAATTGCTAAAGCCAAAATGCCTAACTCAAAAATTGCAGGACATGCAAACACTCTAATTTTTCCTGATTTAGATGCTGGAAACATTGGTTATAAAATAGCAGAACGTCTAGCACATGCAAAAGCTTACGGCCCAATTACACAAGGGCTTAACAAACCAGTAAACGATTTATCAAGAGGTTGTAATGTAGATGACATTATAGGTGTAGTTGCAATAACTTCTCTTCAAGTTGAAGAATAAATTACACTACTTTACATATAATAGTAATATATTATTATTTTTAGCACTCACGCTTGACAACTGCTAAAATAAGTGGTATAACTATAAATGAAAGGAAGGGATAACTATGTTACCAAGAAAATTTTATATTGATGATATTTTTGATAGTCTAATGGAAAGTGAGAAAAAGAATATGCTATGTGATATTTATGAAGATGGTAATAACTATGTTACAGAACTAGACCTACCAGGATATAAGAAAGAAGATATTAAAATTGAATGTAATAAAGGAAACTTAATTATTACAGCAGAAAAAAAGAAAGAAGTAAACGATGATAACAAAAAATATATACGTCGTGAAAGAAGTTATGGAAAGTACTCAAGAAGCATATATTTAGGAGATATCGATCAAGATAATATCAAAGCAGAATACAATGATGGAACACTTACAATCACTATTCCAAAAATAGATGAAGAAAAAAATAAAAAGTACATAGACATTATATAAAATTAAACTACTAACGTAGTTTTTTTTTACTTTTTGCGATATAATAATATTCATGGGAGGGATTTCTATGATTTATAAAAACTTGAATAAACTATCTACCAATTTAAAAGAAATAGATAAATTAAATAAAATAGATAATAAAGCCCTTACCCTATTTATAGAAAACCATTCACTTTTATCAAAAACAAAAAAAATACATTTAAAGAAAAAACTATTTTTAATAATAGACAAATATTTAAT
>JAZUAY010000165.1:0-1641 GCA_045638205.1 Bacilli bacterium | reverse complement strand
CCTTTTAATTTTATACATCTACAATTCAATTAACTTTTACTATACAATATTATAGCATCTTTGGTGTTCTTCTCTTTTTTCTTGAACTTCTTGAACTTTTTTACCTATATATAATGCCTCATCAAGCGTAACAAGCTCCGTTTTTAATAGGTTCTCGATATAATTTTTAACATAATATTTTTGACTTTCCTTAAGTAGTTTATATTTGTTAATTTTATTAATAGATTTATCTATAGTAACAGAATGATTATGAATAATCTCTACTCTATTATCAATAGCAATCAATTTATTAATATCTCTTATTTTACAAGCTAAAATATTTTCTTCATAATAAATTCTAGTAGCAGTATCAAAATAGTCTACACTTTTTAATACATCACCATCGCAAAGGAAAAAACAACCTGAAACAACACCTACTACAGATATATCTTTATCATAATATTTATTAGGATATCTCATAAATTTACTTTTAAAAAATCTATTTAAAAGAGGTAAATTAAAAAGTATTTCTTTGCAAGGTGTACTAATAGGCCAAGCTTTTTTAATAACCCCATGTTCATTAATTACAGGAGCAACTACTACGATTTTCTCACTTATATCATTATTAAGCATAATTAAATCTTTTTCACTATTAATAATAATATCAGTATTAGATAGTATTATATTACAACTACCAATATTATCATTTAAATATTTAGCACCTATTGTCCAACCACTAGAAAGATGATTACTATCATTTTTAAGCACAACAATTTTATCATTTTCTAAGCTTTTTAACTTGGAATATGAATCATCCAAAGATTTATTATCAACAATAACGATTTTTTCTAAAACATTATAATTTTTAATATTATTAACTAAAATAGATGTGTTTTCAAAATCATTATAATTAACAATAACAAAACCAAGTCTTTTCATTATTCCACCTCTAGCTATATTATATAGCATAATTATGTGTATTACAAGATTATTTAAAAAGAAAAAGTAGTATAAACTACTTAATTATAAACAATAAGTTCATGTTGAGCCCTAGTAACAGCAACATACATCAAGTTTCTTTCAGTAACTCTATAAGAATTCTTACGATTATTATAACAAATTACTCCACCAAACTCTAATCCCTTAGCAATATATGCAGGAACTATAACTAAATCCTTATTAAACTCAACAGTATTACTATCAAGTAAAGTAATACTTTCTCCATCAAGCATTTCATAGACTTTTTTAGCATCTTCATCATCTTTAGTAATAATAGCAACAGTACTGTAATTATCTTGTAAATACATAATATCTTCTAATAAATCTCTTCTAAAATTATCAGTTTCTTTTCTAAACAAAACTGGTTTATTAGTTTTATCTCTAATGGCATTAATATGACTAAGATTAAGAATCTTATTTGAATAATCAATAATTTCAGGAGAAGATCTATAAGTCTTAGTAAGTTCAATATACAAACTTTCATTTTTAAATAACTTAGAAATAATATCTAAACTATCATATTTATAATAAGGATTAATATTTTGATTAACATCACCTAAAATAGTAAAATTAGCTTTCTTAAAGATATTTTTAATAATAACATATTGAAGTAAATTATAATCTTGTGCCTCATCTACAACAACTTCTTTAATTAATAAATCA
>JAZUAY010000164.1:0-1619 GCA_045638205.1 Bacilli bacterium | reverse complement strand
TATATCCAAAAAGAAAGTTTAATTGAAGAATTTGAAGAAAAATCTAAAGTTAGTGTTATTGATATATTTAAAATTATGTTTAATGAAAATAAAGAACATAATTTTCCAATTGATATACCAAGTCTTCAAAAGAGATTATATGTTTGGACTGGTAACTTTTTCAACTTTAAAATTTTAGATAATATGGAAGAATTAACGCAATGGAAGATTAAAATGGAAGAAGATAACAAAGAACCTAAAAAAGAATGCAAATATTATGTAAAAAAATAACACATAAGAATTATATAATATTATAGAATACGGACAAGTAAAATATAGTGATATTCTTGTCTTTTCCCTTATAAAATGGTAAAATTTATATATTCTATTTACGGAATATTCCGATATATTAAAACTATTACGAAATACATTTTTACTGACCAAGATTCGACTCCGAGCGATTTTTCTAAAAAAACAGAGGAATTTTGACCAAAAAAAATTCGACTCCGATTCGACTCCTGGTTGGTAGTGGTCATAATAAGAGGTGATAACATGGATGAAAATAGGTTTCAATTAGTATCAAAATATAAGCCAGCTGGTGATCAACCTGAGGCTATAAAAAAATTAGTAGAAGGCCTTAAAAATGGCGTAAAAGAACAAGTTTTGTTAGGTGCAACAGGTACAGGAAAGACCTTCACAATGGCCAATGTTATAGCACAAATTAACAAGCCTACACTCGTGTTAGCGCACAATAAAACACTGGCCGGGCAATTATACAGTGAACTTAAGGAGATATTCCCTAATAACCATGTATGTTATTTTGTATCATATTATAGAAAGACATGTTTTTAAATTTTGAAATATTACGAGAATTCCTTTATATTACAAGGAATTTTTAATTTGAATAAAATATTTCAAAATGCCTTAAAATACCTCAAACAAGGGTATTTTACTGACCAAGATTCGACTCCGACCGATTTTTACCATTTTTTGAGTTCTTAAAAGTGGTGTAAAAATTCGACTCCGATTCGACTCCAGTTGTTTACAGGTGTTAATTTTAACTTACTATTTACATAAATGTTTTTTTAGTTTATAATAAACAGTTAAGAAAGGAAAAATATAGTATGGATAAGCTTACTTATGAAAAGAATGAATTAAGAAAATCCAGAGATAAATTATTAGAAAAATATAATGAATTACATGATGATTTAATAAAATATTTATATTTGAAAGAGAATATTAATAAACAATTAAGTAATGAAGATATAATAGATATGTTTTTTACATATAATGATGAAGATGAAACAAAAACATTAGAGAGATTAATTACATGCATAATGTATTTTGATGAGCCAACTAATTTAATAGCAACTAAGAAAATAAAAGAGGATATGAAAATTCAAAAAAAGAAGAGTAGACAACGAAAATAGATAAAGTATTAATTGAAAATTAAAAACATAAAAGACAAATAAAATAGAGTGGTATTCTTGTCTTTTTCTTTATAAAATGGTAAAATTTATATATTCTATTTACGCAAGTATTCCGAAAAATAAAAACTATTACAAAATACATTTTTACTGACCAAGATTCGACTCCGAGCGATTTTTCTAAAAAAACAGAGGAATTTTGACCAAAAAAAA
>JAZUAY010000163.1:0-2181 GCA_045638205.1 Bacilli bacterium | reverse complement strand
GTATAAATACTTTTGAAGTTAGTAGATTAAAAGAATATTTTAATATTATTTATAAAGATAATAATGAAGATTATACTTTATTTACTAAAAATATAAAAGAACATTTAGTTAATCATAGATATTGTGTTGGTAAAAGAGGATATGAAGATAATACTAAAGATGGTACTGTAGAATGTTCTACATTATCAGATGATTTAAAAGTAGGTGGACTTGCAGTATATGAATATATGAATGCATCCTTAGATGAACAATGTACTACTACTATTTCTGAGTCTTGTCAAAATTATAATTATTTAGTTAATAGTTATATGTCATGGTGGTTAATTACTGCTGATAGTTCTAATTCATTTAAATCATATTATGTTGATACAATGGGAAGTATTTCAGCATCACGTGGTATTAATAGTAAAAAAATTAGACCAGTTATTTATTTAAATAGTAGAACTATGTATAGAAGTGGTAAGGGTACGGTGTCTAGTCCTTATGTTATAAGATAGTGCTTCGGTACTATTTTTTCTTTTTTCTATATAATATATTGAGGTGTATTATGGATATTAGTGTAAAAGAATTGAAAAAAATGTTTAGCTATAAAAAAATAAATTTAATTGATATAAGAAAAAAAGAAAAGTATGTTTTAGGTACAATAGGTAATGCTATAAATATTTCAGAAAATGAACTTTTATATCATATGAATAAATATTTAAAAAAAGATGAAGAATATGTTGTTTTTTGTCAAACTGGTTCTTCTAGTAAAGTTGTTTGTGAGGTGTTAAATAGTTTTGGATATAAAGTTTACAATTTAATCGGTGGATATAGTAAATATGTTCTAGACTAATTTAGAAATTTGTAGTATAATGTTTTTAGGAGGTAGAATTATGGAAGTAGCAATAATTGTATTATTAGGAATTGTTATAGTTTTATTAATAGTTAATATTATATTAAATAGTAGAAAGAAAATTAATGAGGCTGATATTACAGAGAGAATTGGAAGATTTGAAGTTAGTATGATGAAAGAGTTAAATACTTTTAGAGATAATTTTAGTAAAAATATTAATACTGATTTTAAAGAATTAAATACAAATGTTGAAAAAAGATTATTATTAATAAATGACAGAGTTAATGAAAGATTAGATAAGAACTTTGAAAAGACTAATAAAACTTTTACTAATGTTATAGAAAGATTATCTAAAATAGATGAAGCTCAGAAAAAAATTGATAATTTATCAAGTGATATTGTAAGTTTAGAAAGTATTTTAACTGATAAAAAGTCTCGTGGTATTTATGGTGAGGTTAATTTAAAACATATACTTGTTAGTGTCTTTGGTGAAAAAAATGATAGAATTTATAAATTACAACATACATTATCAAATGGATTTATTGCAGATTCTGTTCTATTTGCACCAGAACCTTTGGGAACAATTGCAATTGACTCAAAATTTCCTTTGGAAAATTATCAAAACATGGTGAATAAAAAAAATACTAAACAGGATAGAGAATATTATACTAAACTTTTTAAACAGGATATGAAAAAACATATTGATGCTATTAGTAGTAAATATATAATACCTGGTGAAACGGCTGATCAAGCAATTCTATTTTTACCAGCGGAAGCTATTTTTGCAGAAGTTAATGCATATCACTCTGATATCATTAGTTATGCTTATAAAAAAAGAATTTGGATAACTAGTCCTACAACTTTAATATCTACATTAACTGTAATACAAATGATTATTAAAAATATTGAAAGAGATAAATATACTAAAATAATACATGAAGAGTTGAATAAATTAGGTGTTGAATTTGATAGATTCCGTGGAAGATGGGATAAATTATCTAGAAGTATTCAAACTGTTAATAAGGATGTTGAAAACTTTACAATAACTACAAATAAACTTTCTAAAAAATTTGAAAAAATAAGTTCTGCTGATATTAAACAACTTGATGTGGAAGATGAAAAAAAAATGTCACTTGTTTGACATTTTTATTTTACACTTTAGTTGACAGTGGTTGTAAATAATGATATATTTAATACAGGATAGGTGATATTATGAGTGCTAGTAATAATAGTTTTTTTTATAATTCTAATATGTCTATAGATTTTGTAAATACAGATTATAATAATGCAAGAAATTCACTTGAAATATTTAAAAATAAGTTTGTAAATATAAGTTTTAATAATTG
>JAZUAY010000162.1:0-3482 GCA_045638205.1 Bacilli bacterium | reverse complement strand
CTTTCACCTGTATCTGCTATAAAGTCTCCTCTCATTGCCTTATCATAAACAAAACGTTTATTATATTCATTTTTAGTTAATTTCATGTTTTCTAATAAATCAATATAGTCAATATCAATTATTAATGATATTAATTTAGCTGAATACTTTAACTTATTTGAATTAAAAAACATATACTTAAACATTGGATCAAAACAAATTGTTAATTTATCACTTTTTTTATTTTTAAAATCTTTATGATCTATTGAATCTTTATAGATAGGTTCAAAATTATCAAGTGCCTTACACTCTGGATCATTTAGCTTAATTTTTTTGAAAGTCATAACATCACCACCTTTTTCCTTTATATTTGCACATTTAGTGCCAAAGGTGGTGAGTACTATATCACTTTAAATTGTTTTACGCAAAAGAGGAATTTATCAAATTCCTTGAGAAATTTATCAAATTCTCCTAGGAAATTCAGCACAAAACACTTAAAAAAGCACCTAAAAGTGCTAATTTCAAATTTTTAATAATTTCCTTTTTTATAAGCAGGTTTTGAAGTAATAGTAGCAGAGGTATTAGAAATATAAATTTTTACTTCACCATAATCAATTGTTCTAATAACTACACAAGTATTATAATCTCTATATCCAAGTATTTTATAACTAAGACCACCAAACTTTTTAGGTTTTAAAAAACCAATTGCATTCTTCTTAACCGGAATACTATCTAACTTATAAAATCTCCAATTTGTAACTGTAGGAGGTAGATTAACATATTTTTCTTTATTGGGTTTTAGCACTTCAACATCACTAGTCTTTTTCCAGGAACCACCCATACCATATAAAATATTAGTATTATCAACAAAATAACAATAATCTAAATCATATTCATTATTAAACATATAAATACCATATTTATTTTTAAACCAGCTTGTATCCTTACTTTGACTAACCTGTATATGACAATGCACACCAGTTGCATTACCTTTAACACCCATATTTCCAAGTTGACTTCCCTGATTAACTACTTGACCCACTTTAGCATTCATTGTATCATCATGAGCAGTCATAAAAGTTGCATAATCTACTCTACCATTTGCAAATCTAACTTTCTCAACAGATTGCCACATAATCTGACCACTAGCAGGATAAGTTTTAATACACTTCACAGTACATGGTGCATAATATGGATATTTTACACCAGGAGTTTTACCTCTAACATCATTTGCCATAATCCCTTTATGAGTATAATTACTCATAGATCCTTGTGTTATATACATATCAGTAAAAGGACATAAAAAGTCTTCAACCCCACCTCTAACTGACTTATCACCTTTCTTCATTCTATCACCATTATATTATATGAAAAAAATAACAAATCAACAATTACAACCAACTAATTTCTAATCAATTAACAAAGTAATATCTTCAGCTAATCTATAGTGGTATGCATCAGTATATGAATCATTATTATATGAAGGAAAGAATAAACCTGAATTAGAAACAGAAGCAGATCCCATTTCCGACTCAGCCGTATTTCTACCGCATCCCACTAAACCAAAACTTATATAATAATTACCCAAATAATCACTCAAATTAAAATAACTGATTAAATCATTATATGAATTAGTTGATGAATTAATAATAACATCCGAAGTTGTAGAACAATTAGCAGTCTTTGAAATACAAATAGTAACTAATGAACCTACTGATTTTGATGAATATGTGGATGAATATCTTTTTACTTCTAATCTAGAATAATTAGTCAAATCAATATAATTATCTAAACCAACCATAGACGTTAAATATATATATCCAGAACTACAATATGAATTACCATTAGTATCTTTTGGACCTTGCGAATAACTTATTCTACTTTTATATGTATGATAATTATAATTCATTCCCTTATTTAATTCAAATATTGGGATATTAGATATTGGACTTTCAACAGTCAAAGTAAAACTATCAGTTATATTACTACCACTGTTTGTGGCTACTGTTATTGTGGTTGTTCCTTCACTTATAGCATTAATTACTCCTGCTTGTGTTATGGTTGCAACTGAGGTATCACTACTACTCCAGGTTACTGTTGTATCGTCTGCACCTGCTGGTAAGACACTGGCACTTAATGTATGATTACTATCAGGTTTCATAGTATTATCTTCTGGTTTATTTCCTATTGTTACACTTGTTGGTAATAATGCACTTACACTAACTTGTGATACTCCACATATATTACTTGATGTACATGCTCTTACTGTTGATGCAGAACTTGTAATCGCACTGGCTGTTATGGTACAGGTACTTGAACCTGTTGTACAGTCATTTCCAAGTGTTACATAATTATCACTTGCTCCGGCTCCACTATTTTGTCCCACACTCCACACTACTGTGTCTAAATCTCTTGGGTCACTTTGTAAGTCACTGGTTGTTCCACTTAAACTATAGATATACTCTTGTGTTCTCTGTAAGTTTACATCACTTCCTATTGATATACTACTTGCTACACTTGCTACTACTGTTATGGTACTTGTTGCAGTATGTCCCTCTGCATCTCTAGCAGTTACTGTTGTTGTTCCTTTACTTAATCCTGTTAGGCTACATACTGCAGTTGCAGAAGTTGTTTCTATCTCTCCACTAGAGTTTGTACTTCCTCCAGTACAGCTTATGTTTGCAATACTTGCATCACTATTATTCCAGTAAATAGTTTTATCTCTTGAGTTTGCTGGTGTTATGGTTGCAGTAATTGTTGTATTATCTCCTCTATCTAGTGTTAATACTCCTTTATCTATTGTTATCCCTTCTACTATTGGGTCTTCTACCTCCACACTTATTACTGTTGGAGTTGCACTTGAATTACTTGCACTTTTTACTGTTAGTGTTGCACTTCCTGGTCCTACTGCTCTTACTCTTACTTTATTTGCAACTACTGATTTACTACTTCCTGTTCCTGATGCATTTGCTTCAGTATACTTTTCAATATCTAATACACTTGAATCACTTGTAGTCCACTCTACTTCATTACTGTTGGCATTTGCTGGTACTGTTCCTGCTTCTAATATTGTTTCTCCACCTGTTATTAATTCTATCTCTTCAGGTGCACCTACTACTGCAACTCCAGTTGGTTCTGGCTTGTTAACTGTTACTACACAACTGGCACTATGGCCGTTAGCGTCACGCGCAGTGATTGTTGCAGTTGCAGTTGTTCCACTTATACTTTGTGCTGTGACATTTCCACTTGAGTCTACTACTGCTACATCTGTGTTAGAACTCTCCCATGTAACAGTCTTATTTGTTGCATAATCTGGTAGGACTGTTGCACTTAATTGCTCGCTTTCTCCCTCATCAAGTGTCATACTATTTTTATTTAAACTTATACTACTTACATTGATATGTGAATCTGTTCCATATACATTTACTTTTATTGTAAAAAACTTACTCTCCCCTGTTACTTGGTAGTCTTCTGCTACCCACATTCTTAAAATATAATAATCT
>JAZUAY010000161.1:0-11514 GCA_045638205.1 Bacilli bacterium | reverse complement strand
ATGGATAAGAATTTTAAATAAGATTTTCTTTTGCTTTTTCTTTTTTAATTTAATTTTTCCCATATGAAAACACCTACTTTATTTTATTATAATATAGTATGGTGTTTAATTTTGTCGCTTTATTTTGTGTAAGTTGAAATTTTAAGTATTTACTTATTAGTTTTAATAATATTAATAAAAAATTAATAAAATATTTGCATTTTTCTTAAAAATTTGGTAAAATTAATATGTTTATACAAAAGAGAGGTGAAATTATGCCAAATATTAAAAGTGCTAAAAAACGTGTTCGTAGCAATGGAAGAAAGGCTGTTGTTAATACTTATATTACTTCAAGTATGAAAACTGCTATTAAAAAGTTTGAAAAAAGTGTTAAAGAAAATGATAAGGATAAGGCTAGCAACAACTTAAATATTGCTTATCAAAGAGTTGATAAAGCTATGAAGAACGGTTTAGTTCATAAAAATAAAGCAGCACGTATTAAAAGTAGACTTACAAAATTAAAAAATTCTATGGAGTAATTGCAGATTACTCTTTTTTTTTGTATAATATTATTAGGTGATGATATGAAAAAGATTTTCTTTGCAATGCTTTTATGTATTTTAATTGGTGTATGCTATTTATATAAAGATGATTTTGTAAGAGTTTATAATAAATATATTCTTAATAATATTCATGAAAAAGAAGTTAATAAAGATGTAAAATTAGGTAGTAAGAATAAATACTATCGTGATATGGACTTTAAATTTGTTCAAAATACTACTGATATGAGGCCTGATAATAAACAAGAACTTTATAATATTTATTATTCTATTATTAATGCTGGAAAAGAGAAATTTACTTTCTATTGTGGAGATGACTATAAATCTTGTGTTGATGATGTTAAATATCTTGCTAATGATCAAGTAACTCTTTCTAATATAAATAATATGGTTCATCCTTTTAATAGTTTTAAAAATATTGAAACTTCATATGATACTGAAGGTAAAATTGATTTAAAAATTATTCGTCAATATTCTGATAATGATATAAAAGCAGTTGAAAATAAAATTAAAACTATTGAAAATGAACTTCAAGATAATAAGTTATCTACAGAAGATCAAATTAAAAAATATCATGATTATATTATAGAAAACTCTAAATACGATTCTGATAGAAGTGATAGAAACATTATTAATTATAAATCAGATATAGCTTATGGGCCTTTAGTTGAAGGTTATGCTTTATGTGGTGGTTATACTGATGCTATGGCAATACTAATAAACAATATGGGTATAATAAATTATAAAGTATCTAGTAATAATCATGTTTGGAATGGTGTTAATATTAATAATAAATGGCTTAATTTAGATCTTACTTGGGATGATCCAGTTACTCAGAATGGTATAGATTTAATTCAACATAACTTTTTCTTAATTAATACTGAAAAATTAAAACAAATTGAGCAGTCTGAACATTCTTTTGATGAAAATGTATATGTAGAAATGAAATAGAGAGAATTTAGAATTCTCTCTTTTTTAATCATTTTTAGCCGTAAATTTATTAAACTTATCAATTTCACTTGTTGACATATCAGTTTCACTTAATTTGGTAATTAGTTTCTTTTGGTCTCGCGTTAGTTTTTGTGGAGTTATTACTCGCATAATAACATACATATTACCTTTGCTTCTTTTTGCTTTATTATCTACACCTTTACCTCTTATTCTTTGCTTATCACCACTATTTGTACCTGCTGGTATAGTTAATTTAACATTTCCATAAAGAGTAGGTATTTCTTTTTTGCATCCTAATATAGCTTCAGTAATTGTTATTGGAACTTCTAAATATATGTCATCGCCATCTCGATTGTAGAATTCATGAGGTGAAACATTAAACTCTAAATATAAATCTCCTGGTTCTCCACCGTTAGTTCCAGCTCCACCTTTTTTTGGAACTCTTAGTCTATCACCTGTTGCTATTCCTGCTGGTATATTAACTGTGATTGTTTTATGTTTTTTTATTTGACCTTTTCCGTGACAATCAGGACATACTTTGTCATAAGTTTTTCCGGTTCCGTGACAGTCAGGACATGTTGTTTTTGTAACAAATGATCCTAATATTGTATGTTGCTCACTTGTTACTGTTCCACTTCCATGACATTTACTACATGTTTTTGAATCAAGTCCACCTTCACCATGACATGTTTCACATACTTCTACAACATCTAAATCTAAATCTCTTTCACATCCATATATGGCATCTTCAAAATCTAGTTTTATACTTTTTAAGATATCAGCTCCAGGTCTTTTTCTATTCTTACCTCTATTTGATCCACCTCCAAAAAATGAATCAATGATATCATCTACATTAAAACCATAACTTCCTTGAAAACCTTCAAAGCCACTAAAACCATCAAAGCCTTCAAAACCTCCAAAACCAGCTCCTCCAGCTCCATTTACACCGGCATGACCAAACTGATCATATTGTCTTCTTTTATTCTCGTCTGATAATACCTCATAAGCTTCACCGATTTCTTTAAACTTTTCAGCAGCTTCAGGATTATCTTTATTTAAGTCTGGATGATATTTTTTTGCAAGGCGTCTAAATGCACTTTTTATTTCTTTATCTGTTGCGTTTTTAGAGACACCTAATACTTCATAGTAATCTCTTTTATCTTGCATTTTATACCTCCTTTTTTAT
Organism: Bacilli bacterium; assembly: GCA_045638205.1. Lineage (GTDB taxonomy): Bacteria > Bacillota_I > Bacilli_A > RF39 > UBA660 > UBA2730. Next base: position 8,838 of record JAZUAY010000161.1, on the reverse strand, counting down.
TTTTTTATATTTTTCAATTAAATTATTAAAATATTTAATACCATTTTCATAAACTTGCTTTTCTCTTAAATCAATTCCTAATACTTCAAATGCTTCATATGGCCATTTATTAGATCCAACACTCAAAAATTCTAAATATTTATCTAACATATTTTTATTACCATCTAAAATTTCTTTTGCAACGTAGGTTGCGACACTTATGCTTATAGCATAACTATATAAATAGTAATTCATATAATAATGACTTCTTCTTACCCAACCATTTTTTAAATAATCATCTATTTCTACAGTATCACCATAATATTTTTTTAATGATTCTATTGATAAGAAATCTAAATAATCACTTGTAAGAGTTCCTCCGGCATCTACTTTTTTATAAAAATCCTCTTCTATTTTTCCTTCTCTTACTGCTCCATATAAATTACTTACTATAACTTCTAAAATATTTTCTATTCCATCTAATTTTTCAGATTTAGTTGTGCCGTGTTCACTTAAGTAGCTTGATAATAAGCATTCATTTGTAAGTGAAGCTACTTCTGCAACAATATTGGAATTATCTCTATAAATAACTTCATTATTATCCATCATAAATTGATGATTTACATTATGTCCTGATTCATGAGCGATTGTTGAAATAGATTGTAAATCGTAATTATAACTCATTAATATTCTAGAATTTTTTGTATGTGTAGATATATTATACCCACCAGAACATTTTCCTTTATAACAACAATAGTCTATATATCTTTTATTTACAACATTATCATATTTTTCTAAATATTTTTCTCCTAATGGCTCTAAGGCTTTTCTTATTAATGATGTTCCTTCTTCTATAGAATATTCTTTATCGTTGTTACTTATTTTTAAAGATAAATCATATGGATATAGTTTATCTAAATTTAATTCTTCTTTTTTTAATTTGTAATATTTTTGTAATACATCTAAATTATCTTCAACACTACTAACTAAAGCTTTAAATACTTTTTCATTAATATTTAAACTAAATAATTTTCTATCCCAAGCATTTTTAAAATTATGAATTTTAGCATCTGTATTATTTAGTGTTACATAACCATTTAATAATGCTGCAGAAGTTTTATTATATTCACTTAGTTTTTTATTATATTTTTCATAAACTTCTTTTCTTATAGACTTATCTTTATTTTTTAAATATATTCTATAATTTGTTGATGTTATTTCATGATTCTCACCATCTATTTTAATAGTTCCATAATCATGTTCACTATTTAACATAGTAGATGATGTATCACTAAAATGATCAACTGCTGTTTCAATATTTGTTATAATATTTTCTTTTTCTTCATCTAAAATATGAGATTTATTTCTATATATCTTATCAAGAGCATTTTTGTATATTTTTAACTCTTCATTATTAAATAAATCTTCATATGATTTTTTATCTAATTTTAAAATTTCAGGTGCAAAGAAATTACTTGCAATTTCATAATCAGAATATGATTTTATTACTTTATTTTTTCTTTCAATATTAACTGACTTACCTAATTCTTCATCATCTTTAACGAAACTGTATACATATAAATTTTCAAGTTCACAAGAAACTTCTTTATCAAATTTTAAATATTCTAATAATTTGTTACTATCCTTTGTACATCCAATATATTTTTTTATTTTTTTTATTTTTGGTAATACTTTTTTAAATGATTTTTCAAAAGTCTCATCATTTTTATAATATTCTTTTAAATCCCACTTGTATTTTTCAGGAACCTCACCACGATTTTTATATTTTTCCATAAATATCCCTTTCTAAATATAATATTTTAAGTTTATTAATGATTTAAGTTCTAGCTTTTACTAGAACTTAAATTAATAATTATTTTTCTTCAAAATCAGCATCTTTTACATCATCATTTTTTTCGTCTTTTTTATCATTAGCTGCTGTTTCTGATGCTGCAGCTGATGCAGCATTAGCTTGCTCATATGCCTTGCTTGCTACTGACATCATTTTTTCTTGTAATTTATCTTTCTTTTCTTTTAATGCATCTGTATCAAGATCAGTTTTTGCTAACTCTTCTCTTACTTCTTTTACTAAATCTTCAAGCTCTGTTTTTTCTTTAGAATCAACTTTATCACCTAACTCTTTTACTGAACTTTCAGTTTGGAAACATAATTGCTCTGCTTCATTTCTTAAATCTGCTTCTTCTTTACGTTTGTTATCCTCTTCTTTGTTAGCTTCTGCTTCTTTCATCATCTTATCAATCTCATCATCTGAAAGGTTAGTTGATGCAGTGATAGTTATTGACTGTTCTTTGTTTGTTCCTAAATCTTTTGCTTTAACATTAACAATACCATTAGCATCTATATCAAATGTAACTTCAATTTTTGGAACTCCTCTAGGTGCTGGTGGGATATTTGTTAATTGGAAGTTTCCTAATGTTTTATTATCTGCTGCCATTGGTCTTTCACCTTGTAATACATGAACATCTACTGCTGGTTGATTATCTGCTGCAGTTGAGAACACTTCTGATTTTGATGTTGGTATAGTTGTATTTCTTGGAATAAGTGGTGTCATTACTCCTCCTAATGTTTCAATACCAAGTGATAATGGTGTAACATCTAGAAGGACGATATCATTAACATCTCCTGTTAATACTCCACCTTGAATTGCTGCTCCCATTGAAACAACTTCATCTGGGTTAACTTCTTTTGATGGCTCTTTACCAAGTTCATTTTTGATTAATTCATATACCATTGGAATACGAGTTGAACCACCAACAAAGATTACTTTATCAATATCTTTTTTATCTAATTTAGCATCTTTTAAGGCTTTTCTTACTGGTTCTACAGTAGATTCTACTAGATCACGAATTAAATCTTCAAATTTAGCACGTGTTAATGTCATATCTAAGTGTAGTGGACCTCCATCCTTACCTTGTGTTATAAATGGTGCAGAAATTTGGGTTGAAGTCATTCCTGATAAATCTTTTTTAGCTTTTTCTGATACTTCTTTTAATCTTTGCATTGCCATAGAGTCTTTTGATAGGTCAACTCCATTTGTTTTTTTGAATTCATCAACTAAATAATCCATGATCTTGTTATCAAAGTCATCTCCACCTAGTTTATTATTACCATTAGTTGATTTAACTTCAAATACACCATCACCTAATTCTAATATTGAAACATCAAATGTTCCTCCACCTAAGTCGTATACTAAAATTGTTTGACTTTCTTCTTGTTTATTAAGTCCGTAAGCTAAAGATGCTGCAGTTGGTTCGTTTATTATTCTTTCTACTGTAAGTCCTGCAATTTTTCCTGCATTTTTTGTTGCTTGACGTTCAGCATCGTTAAAGTATGCTGGTACAGTAATTACGGCACGATCAACTTTTTCTCCTAAATAATCTTCAGCATAATCTTTTAAATGTCCTAATATGATTGCTGAAATTTCTTCTGGTGTATATTTCTTTCCATTAGCTTCTACTTTTTTAGATGTACCCATTAATCTTTTGATACTTGAAATTGTATTTGGATTTGTTAGTGCTTGACGCTTTGCAGCATCTCCTACTATTCTTTCTCCATCTTTTGAAAATGCAACAACTGATGGTGTTGTTCTATTTCCTTCTTTGTTTGGGATTACTTTAGGCTCCCCTGCCTCTAATACTGATACACAACTATTTGTTGTTCCTAAATCGATTCCTATTATTTTACTCATTATTCATCGTCTCCTTTTTCTATTTTATTTATTTTTATTGTGGCAGGTCTTAAGACTCTGTCTTTTAATTTGTAACCTTTTAATAATACTTCTAGTACTTCATCATCAAGTTTACCTTCTACTTTATCAGTAAGTAGTGGTTGTTCTAGATTGGGATCAAATATTTCTCCTACTCTATTAATTTCTTCTACTCCATGACGTTTTAAAATATTTGTAAGTTCGCCATACATCATTTTAAAACCATCTAGAAACTTTGATAATTCATCAGTTAAATCATTGTCATCTAACTTAATTGCTCTTTCAAAATTATCAACCACTGGTAAGATTTCTGTTATAATATCTTTTTCAGCATATTTTAACATATTAGATACTTCTTCATCTTTTCTTACTCTATAGTTTACAAGTTCCGCACTAGACTTTTTTACCTTTTCTACTAATTCTTCATTAGTTTTTCTTAATTCTTCTAGTTCTTTTTTTAGTTTTGCTTCTGCTTTACTTTCTTTTTTTATTTTCTTTTTTGCCTTTTTTTCTTCTTTAATTTCCTCTATTTTTATTTCAGGATCTTTTTCTTCTACTTTTTGCACTAATGCACCTTCTTTCTTTATTTTTCAATATTTTTCTTTATATATTCTAACATGTTTACAACTCTATCATATTCCATTCTCTTTGGTCCTATGATAGCGATAGTTCCTTTATCTGTTTTTGTTTCATAACTTGTTTTTATTACTGTCATATCTTCATCAATATTGTTTTCTTCTCCAATATAAATTTCAATATTTTTGTTACCATTAGATTTTTCTTTACTTTTTATAGATTTTAGAGTCTTACTATCATCTAGTTTTCTATAAATTTCTTTAATCTTTTTAGCATCAGTAAATTCTGGTTGATCTAAAAATTTATTTTTACCAACTACTGATACATTATTATTTTCAGTAAAGTCTGTAAACACTTGATAGAAAGCATTATATATTTGTTCATGTTGATTTACATATTTTCCGATAATTGGTTTAATCTCAAATTCTAATTTTGTACTAACCTCATCTATAGGTGTACCTACTATTAAATTATTAATTAAATCAACTGTCTTTTTTACCTCTTTTAAATTAATATTTTCAAAGGTAATTGTTTTATGTTCAACATGTCCTTTATCTGTTACCACAATTACTGTCATACTAGACTCATCTATTGGTATAACTTCAATCTTTTTTAAAAGATTTTCATGTGAAGTTGAACCTAGTACAATACTTGCATAACTAGTAATTTCTGATACTACTTCTAAACTTTGATTGATACTATCTGATAATGCTAATTGCTGATTATCAAAAATAGTCTGCAATTTAAACATATCTTCAGCATTCATTTTCTTAGTTTCCATTAAATTGTCAACATAGTATCTGTATCCTTTTTCACTTGGTACTCTTCCACTTGATGTATGTGTCTTTTCAAGTAACCCTAAATCTTCTAATTCTTTCATCTCATTTCTTACAGTTGCTGATGAACATTTTAATTCTTTACATATTAATTTTGAACTAACTGGTTTTGCCAGTTTTATATACTCATCAACTATAAGTTTTAAGATTTCTTTTTTTCTTGTGGTAAGCATATACACCCCTCCTGGCACTTCTTTTTCATGAGTGCTAATATTATTATATGATTATTGTTAGCACTTGTCAACCACTTTTGCTAAAAATTAATCGTTTTATTTCGACAATGTAAAATATTTGCTACATTTCGTAACAAATATTTTACTTTAATATCTTTTTGGTTCTAATACTAATTTATATGTTTTATTCTTATTATCTACTATAAAATTCATGCTTTCATCATAATCTTTTTTTAATTCGTCTTGAAAGTTTATATATTTTCTTTCCTTTTGATATATTATTCTTCCATTTATAAAATACCAATATCTCATATAATCTTTATTATTAAAAAAATGTCGTTTATTGTTATAGTTTTCATAATAATCTTTTTTTATTTTTAATTTAATATTAGAATTACTATTTAATTCATTAACTCTTCCTTCGTAACTATAATGGTCTTTATCTTGGTATTTAGAATTTACTACAATAAATAAGTATATTGTAGGTTCCATTTTCTTATTTATCTCTATAGTTTTTGTTAAATATATTAATTCAACATTATTATCTTTATTATAATAATTAATTATTTCATCTATTAAACATTTGCAGTTTTCTAAATCTTTATAGTTTATACTCATATATTTTATCTCCTTTTTATATTTTATTCTTAAAAATTTAGAAAAACACAAAAAATAACTAGCCATTGCTAGTTTAGTTAGATTGTATAATATTTGATAAATCATAGAAAGTGCCATCTTTTTTCATAGCTAAAATGGAAGCATACCAACCTGTACCATTTCCTTTTATATTAGCATTTACATCTTTAAAATTTATCACTTCTGTAATTCCATTTGCTACTTGTGGTGTGAAATTATTACTTTGTAAAGCTTTATATGCTTCTATATAATTAACAGTACCATCTTCTAGTAGAAAGATTATATAAGTTCCAAGTGCATCTTGTCCTATTCCTCCTATATGAATATCTGCTACTTCTTTTTCTAAAACAATATTGTAATTATCTTGTATATTATTAGTTGATATACCAAAATTATTTTCTACTATTGATTTGTTTATATGTATTTCGGCATTTTTATCATTTACTATTTCAGCTGAAATTCCAGCCATCTCCCATGCTTGCATTTTATAGTCCATATTATTTGTGTTAAGTGATTTTGTTTCATCAAATTTAATATTAACATCTTTTTGTTCACATTTTGGACAAGTTTCCTTTTTACTTTTTTCTACTGTTTCACTACTTGCACTAACTTTTTTGGTATTAGTCTTTTTATCCAACACTTTAAAATATGATAATATTATCAATGCAATTATTGTTAATAATTCTATTCCTATTATAATATCTTTAATAGTTATTTTTTCTTTTTCCATTATATCCCTCTTTCCTATGTTTAATATACTATGAATTCAATGAAATTGGAAGCTAATAATTTATATTTATATTTTTTCTTGTAAATCATTGTAAAGAAAAAAGAGCCTTAAGCTCTTGATGAATATTTACCATCTGCCGTTGTTACAAGTATTTTTTCTCCTTCATTTATAAATAAAGGTACTTTAACAACTAAACCAGTTTCTACTTTGGCATCTTTCATTGCTGAATTTGTAGTGTTTCCTCTTACAGCTGGTTCTGTTTCAACAACTGTAAACTCTACTTTATCTGGTAAGTCAATTCCTAATAATTCTCCTTCATAAAGGATTACATAAACATTCATATTTTCTATTAGGTAATCTTTATTATCACCTATTTGATCAGCACTTAATTCTAATTGTTCATATGTCTCCATATTCATAAAGAAATAAGTATCTCCTGTATTATATAAATATTGAACGTTTTGTTTATTTATATTAGCTTTCTCAAATTTTACATTTGTATTAAATGTTTTTTCAATTGTTCCACCAGTTCTTAAATTTTTAAGTTTGGTTTTCATGAAAGCTGAACCTTTTCCTGGTTTTACATGTAAAAATTCAACTACTTGATAAATGTTTCCATCTATCATTAAAGTCATTCCATTTTTAATATCATTTACGTTTATCATTTAGACACCACCTATTTCTTTTCTTTATGTGTTGTATGTTTTCTACATTTTGGACAATACTTACTAATTTCTAATCTTTCAGTAGTATTTTTAACGTTTTTTTCATTACGATAATTTTCTTCATTACAAACACTACATACTAGAGTTTTGTTTTGTCTATTTCCTTTTGCTTTTGCCATAATTTTTCCCTCCTCGCAAATGTCTCTCATATATTATATCAGATTTTTTTTAAATTGCAAACTTTTTATTAATAATATTGCACAAATTGATCCAGCAGTATCTACAAAGATGTCAAAAATTCTTCCAGTTCTGCCACTTGTAAATAATTGATGAGTCTCATCAATTAAAGCTATAATTAGGCATATTAATATACTTATTAATACTTTTTTATTTACTACGCCTATTGAATCTATAAATAATATTACTGTTATTCCTAAAATAAAGAATAATGTGAAATGAGCGATTTTTCTCACTACTGGATTTAATTTATAAACTAAATCTTTTTTGTCTAATTTTTTATCTGTAATATTTTCATATGCTGTAATCACTTTCTTAATTAATTCTTTACTAGTTTTATTTGATTCTTTGCTATCAGCACTAGAAAAAAAGGATATACTTACGAAACATATAATTATTAATCCTAAATAGATAAATTTTCTATATTTCATAACATCACCTCTTATGTAATTATTTTAATGTAGCTTTAATTTTTTCTTTAGCACTTACTACACTTGCCTCATCTGGATAACTAACCCAGTCAATTAATGATGATAAATGTACTTTATCCTGTGTATCATTACTTGTTATTTGTTGTTCAACAATTTCCCAATGTTTACCATTTACTGTATCTTTAATATAAGTTTTTATAAATTTTTCAGGTACATTAGTCTCATAAACATCACTAAGTGAAGTTAAAACACTATTATAATTTACTATAGTATTTGATGATTTTAGTTTTTCTAAAATTGCATAAATAATTTTTCTACAGTTTTCTTGTCTTTTACCATCACCACCAGTTACATTCTTTCTTTCACGTGCAACTGTTAAAGCTTCCAGTCCATTTAATGTTTGACAACCTTTTTTGACATGTAATTTTTTACCTTTACTATCATCATATGTATCTAGAATAACAGCATGAGTTGTAGTATATTCTTCATCTGAGCAATAGTTGATTCCACCTACTGTATCAATAATTTTTACAAGTGAATGAGTATTTAATTTTAGAAAGGCGTCTATATCAGTATCTAGAAAATCTTCAAGTGATGCAACCGATGTATCCATTCCTTGTACTCCCATATAACTTAATGTATTCTTTCTTCCTTCACTATCTCCATGAACTGGTATATATAAATCTCTTTTCATTGATGTTAAAAGAATCTTTTTCTTCTTCATATTAACTGTTACTATCATATTGAAATCATTTAAGTTTTCAGTAAAGTCTTTACCTGCTATATAAATATTAAAACTATCACTATTATTTTTTCTTATTTTTTCTTTTTTAGTTATATTAAATTTA
>JAZUAY010000160.1:0-2221 GCA_045638205.1 Bacilli bacterium | reverse complement strand
GTTGATTAAAGATTTAAATACAAAATTACGTAATAATGAAAATATTATTGATAGTTATGATAAGATTTTGTTAATAACTCGCATTTTAGGGTTAAAATATGAGTTACCAACAATTAGTAATGACAACAAAGAATTATATCGTAAATGGTTAGAATTAAGAGAAAATAAAGAATTTGCTGAAGCAGATAAAATTAGAGAACAATTAGTAGCTTTGGGAATTTTATAGGAGAATAATATGGATTTAATTATACTTTTACTAATATTAGTAATACCTGCAGTTGCACAAATGAGTGTTAGTAGTAATTATAGTAAATATAAAAATGAAGAAAACAAAAAAGGGATTAGTGGGTTTGAAGTTGCTAGAAAAATCTTAGATAAAAATCAATTAAATGATATTCATGTGGTTGAAGTTCCCGGTAATTTGAGTGATCATTACGACCCATCAAGAAAAGTTGTAAGGCTATCAAGCGATGTATTTCATGGAACTAGTATTGCTTCAACTGCAATAGCAGCGCATGAATGCGGTCACGCTATTCAAGATAAGGAAGGTTACTTCTATATGAGAGTTAGATCTTTTATATTTCCTATAGTACGTATTGCAACACAAGTTTCTTATGCAATAATTTTTATTGGTTTATTTTTACAAGCTTTAGATTTAATTTATATAGGTATTTCATTTGTTGCATTAGGTTTGATATTTCAAATTGTTACTTTACCTGTTGAACTAAACGCTAGTAAAAGAGCAAAAGAAGAAATAAACAAATTAACATTAGCAAATACTGGAGAAGAAGAAGGCGTATCTAAAATGCTTAATGCTGCTGCTATGACATATGTAGCGGGAGTTTTAGCAAGTGCTTTACAATTATTAAGACTAATTTTAGCCTTTGGAAACAGAAGGGATTAACTAAAAAAGAGAATATTAAGTGAGTAAGTTTGGTTAAAACGGACGCTCAAAAAAAGAACATATGAGAAATCATATGTTTTTTGATATGTTAAAATTAATTAGGAGGAAAATATGAGAAAAACAACAAAACATACAATTTATACAATTGAAGAAAAAAATGAGATAGTAAAAGAATACTTAAATGGATCAAGCGGTTACTCAACTTTATTAAGAAAGTATGATATTTCTAGTACATCAGTTTTAAACAGATGGATTAAACAATATATGAATAATAATACTACAAAAGACGATCGTGGCAGATCTTCGCAAGGCAGAGGGATATACAATAGAAAGAAAAAAATTATTCCAGAACAAATGAGTCGCGAAGAATTAATTGAATATGTGAAAGCAACTGAAGACATAAAAAAATCAATGGCCTTCCTAAAACAACAAAAGAAAAATATCAAATAATAGATATACTAAAACACAAATATAATATTAATTTATTATGTTTGATTCTAAAATGTTCAAGAAGTGGATACTATTCTTGGATAAATTTAGGAAGGCCAGAATACAAATCTTATAATGAAGGTATCTCAAATATAATATTTGAACAATATTCTGAAGATAATCGTCAAGGTATAAGACGACTTAGAATGAATATAAAAAAGATATATGGCATCGAATTAACCAATTCTACCATATATCGTTATATGAAAATATTGAATATAAGTTCTGTTATTCGTAAGAAAAAGAAACGATATTCTAAAGTACAACATCATAAAATTCCTAACTTAATCAAACGAAATTTCAATGCTACCAAACCCAATCAAAAATGGAGCATTGATATAACTTATATTCATACTATTTCTGGTGTCGAATATCTTTGTGCAATCAAAGATATGTTCGACAAATCTATTGTATCATATAATCAATCGAGATTCATAGATAATGAATTAGTATTAACAACAGTAAAACAAGCCATTAAGAAAGTTCCTTATCGTCAAAGAAAAGGATTAATATTACATTCAGATCAAGGGACTCATTTTATCGGAACACAATACGGTTTATTACTCAAGCATAATAAGATTAAACGAAGTTGTTCTTATAAAGGGAGTTGCGTTGATAATGTTCCTATTGAATCTTTCTTTAGCGCTTTAAAAACAGAGTGTATCTATCTTTACAAAAATATTACTAGAGAGCTTGCTAAAATTCTTGTAGATGATTATATTAAATATTATAATTATGATAGATTTCAAGAAAAATTAAAAGAACTGAGTCCGATTCAATATCGTCTTCAGTTCTATTAGCGTTCTTTTTTTGAAATGTCTTTTTTAA
>JAZUAY010000159.1:0-8987 GCA_045638205.1 Bacilli bacterium | reverse complement strand
AAAAATGTATAAAAGAAAAAAGTAAGAAATCTTACTTTTATTAGAAGTTAAATATTAATCCTATAATAGCAAAAATATAAAGATACTTGAAATCATTGTCCATTTTCCTATGTTTTTAATTTCTTTTTTACTGGCTTTATCTACATTTAATCTCCATAATATAATCTCACTCTTATGACCAGTATAAATATATAATCCTACTAAAAAAACACTAATTCCAAAAACAAACATAAATATACTAAATCCATTCATAAAATTCACCTATTTGTTTATTAATTTAGCATGAAGTACAATACGATAATTGTTTCTTATGTCACATGTTGATAACGTTATAATTTTATCATCACTATTTATATCTATTCCATAATCATAATTACTTCTTTCTTTTAACTCTTTTATAAATGTATTAAATTCATTTTCTTTAAATTCATTTTTTATATAATAATCTTCTTCTTTTATTTTATATGTTGAAAACACTTGATATTTGTAACTATCTTTTTCTGTTATAAAGTCTATTATTTGATTATCTTTATTTTCTTGCCAATCTTTATTTAATGTTTTTTTTAAACTTCCAAACATAGAACCATCTAATCTTCCATGTCCAAATAATGTAATGTTTTTATCACTTCCATCAAGTACATTTAAATAGTTTGCAAAAATCCATCCAGCTTCATTATATTCTTTATTAAAATTATGATTTAAATAATAATCATTATTATTACTTTTTACAACTACATAATTAATATTGGTTCCTTTAACGCCAATATATCCTACAGTATCATTATTCTCTTCTTTTAATTTTTTAAAATCAACTTTATATTTATCATCTTTTACTTTAATACTTTTATTGACTTCATTTTTTAAATTGTTATTCTTATTATTTGCTAAATACCATTTACCTATATTAAATAAGGAATAGAAAAACATACCAGTAAAAAATATTATTAATAAAATTATAATTATATTACTTATTTTTATTTTTTTCATAAATACACGTATAATCTAATTATGGTCAAATTGACCTATATTAGATCCCTTTCTTTTATATTTTTATATAACCGAATGGGTTATAATATATAAGCACTGTGGATTTGTATCTATACTACTACAGCTTTGACTCCAATGAGGTTAATACTCGCAAGGACTAATAATTAGTTTGCGAGTTTTTTAAAACTTAATCTAACAATTGGACTTGCAAAAAATAATTGATACAGCAAAGCCATTAGAAAATTTCTTAAAATTCATTATTAAATATTATTTAGGTTCAAAAACTGCAATTAATTCGGTCTTGTTTGAAACTTTTATTTTTAATTTAGATTTTTTTGAATAATCTTTGTCATCTTTTGTCCACTTAATAAATTTCCAACCTTTATCTGCCTTTGCATCGATAGTAATTGTTGTAGTGTCTTCAAATGTTGTAGATACTGATTGTTTAGGATGTTTATCATTAAAATCTATTTTGTTTTTTTTATCCACATAATAAGAAACTTGACCTAATCCATCAGTATCTAACTTTAATATGATTCCTCCACTACTATTAGTTTTTACTTTTTTAACATATTTTACTATACTAAAAATTCCAACTAATAACACTAATAATAATATTACTTTAATACCTTTTTTCATCACTACTCCTCCTATAGTTAATTATATCATATTTTTCAATCTTTTCTACCATAGCTGTTGCTATACAATTATTCATAAGAGAAAAATATTCTAAATGAAGAAAGACTCCGTAGAGTCTTATTTTTTAATTATTTTTTTCTTTTTTTATAAGTACACACAGTTATAAGACCAATTATACTTAATCCTAGCATTGTAATATAGAATATTATATTATCACCAGTTATCGGATTAGATTTAGATTTTGTATTATCATCACCATCTGCTGATGAGTCATTATCTATTTTTTTAACTATATTAAATGTTTTAGTTGCATTTTTACCTTGATATTCACCTTTACCTGTAATTTTTATTGTCGCTACTCCTATATTAATATTGTTTTCATATTCTACCTTATAATCTGTACCTTCTGTTAGTTTTTTATCTCCATATTTAACATATATTTTAGGAGTTATTTTCTTACCTGTATATACTTGATCTTCGACATCTGAAACAATTAGTTTATTAGTAGAAGATTTTAATATTGTATAAACCTCTGTTGAAACTACACTATTAAACTTTCCATCCTTTATTGACATCGCTTTTATTATATATTTTGTATCTTTTGTATTGCTCTGAGATAATTCTATTCCTCCAGTATAAAGATTGCTATTTTTAGTTGGATCTTCAGGTGCTGTTCCATTTGTACTTATTGTATAATATGTTTTAGAATTTTCTTCACTTATTAATCTAATAATTAATTCACTATCATATTCTCCAGATGGAGACTCAAATTCTGGACTACTTGTTATATCTGCTTTTGGAATTATTACTTTTATTGAAGTAGTTAATGGTAGATTATTTTCATTTAAAACATCTGTTGGCAATTCTATTGTTCCGGTTATATTAATAGTTTGTTCATCAAGTGAGTTTTGATCATATCCCGAAATATCTTTCCATGTAACTTTAGCATTTCTCATGATATTATCTTCACAATATATTTCTGTTGATTCTGGTAGCATTTTCCTAATGTCACTTTCACTCATTCTTGTAGGTGCAACAACATCATTAAATGATTTCGTTCCAGTGTAGTTTGGAGTAAACTTAAATGTATAATACACATCAAATTGTTTTTCGTCTGTTTGATTGATTGCTGCATCATAACTATTACCATCTGTGTCTTTTACAATTAGTTCATAGTTAGAATCTATCATGTAGAATAGATTTTCTTTAGCTTCATCTGTCAAAGTAATAGTACCTACATAATTTTTATTATATTGTGCCTTATCATCATTATAATTATATTTAATATCTGCTAAATACTCTTTTATATTATATTCATTAGTTACAGTCGCTTTTGCTGTTTTTACTTTATTAGGTAATTCTTTATTTGCAGATGGCTTATCTATAACAAACTCAAGTTTTGTTATTATAGGATTATATACTGCTGTATATGTAACATTTTTTGTAATTGTAATATTAGGATTTGTAACCTTATTTCCATCTTTATCTTCCCAATGGCTAAATGCTTCATTATCAAGCATTGGTGCTAGTAATTCTATTTCTGTACCTTTTACATATTTTGTAGAATAAGCTACTTCAGAAATTTGGTTTTCTCCTAAAATACCTGTATCTAAAGTTTTAATTGTTAACGTATACATTTGATTAATTGTATAATTAAATTCAGATATATCTCCCTTTTTATAATTTTCTGTATCTTTAGGGTATGCAATAGCTTTTACTTTATACGATTTTCCTTCTTGTAATTTTATAGGTTCTGTATATTTTGTACTTCCATTGGTTGGATCAGCTGGGTCTGTCCCATCATCAGTTATTGTATAATATATATCTGCTTTTTCTATTACTGATAATTTTAAATCTTGTTCTCCATTGTATGACCCACTATTTAAATTGGCAATTGGAGTAGAAATTTTCGTTTTTTCATGATCTTCATCAACATATATTCTGCTTGTAATTATATTTGTATATTGACCTTTATCTATATTACTACTATCTAAATCTATTGTACCAATATAATTATGTTCGCTACCATTATTTGTTTTTGTACTATCTTCATTCCATGAAACAGAGACTTCTTTATTTCCTGTTTCAGTTTTTACATATACTTTTGATGGTAAATGTGCTTCAAAGTTAGCTGGTGCTTCTTTTAAAACAACATCTGGAAGATTTGCAGGTTGTTCTTGTAACCTTTCTTTTTGCGTTTTTGGATATTCATAAGATACTCTTAAACTTCCATCTGTAGCACTATACTTAACAGTTCCTTCTCCAATTTTAGTATTACCATTATATATATTTACCTTTGTAAATTTAGAAAAAGTCTTTGTATCATCTGTTATAAAGCTAGTAGGTATTTTAACTCCAACTGTATAAGATGTATTGTATTCTGCTATACCAATTGTACTCGTAGTTTTATCATTATTAATCCAATAAACATTTACATCATTTTCTGTATCATCTATCTCAGCTTTTCCTGTTGTAGCAAGTTCTTCTCCTGCAACTGGACTAGATATCTTTAAATCAATACTATCAATTTTTTCTTTGTAGTGTGCATTAATTACAATTTCATCATAACCTTCTGGTATTTCGTATGTAGTTAATGCTGATGTATTTACTGTTCCAATTTTATTACCATTAAATTCCCAATATGCAAAAGCATTATTTTTATTATTATTTTCATCCTTTAATACTATTGTATCTCCTGGATAAGCATATTCTACTTTTACTACATCATCATATTCTCCAGTATTATAAAACTTTTTAAGGTTCGTTGTAATTTTAACAGGCTTTTCAATGGTTACTGTATAACTTGCTGAGTTTGATTTTTTCATTGCATTACTACTATAAGTTGTAATTGTATATGTTGTAGTATCATTGTTTATTGCTGTTAAATTAATGTCTTGTCCTCTATATAATTTATTTTCTACTATTGGACTTTCTTGTCCTTCAGCACTTAATGTATAATATACAATTGATGATTCAGTTTTATCACTATTTGCTGTTTCCGTTAATAATTTAACTGGTGTTGCTTTCTCTAATGTAGTATTGTTTGCTATTTCTGTATCATCTTCTGCCTTATAAACCTTTGGCGCACTTGGATTTACATAATTAATCACAACTTCATCATTATCATAACTGTAATAATTATCTTCTGCTCTAAGCCAAGCAAGTGTTACTTCAGGATAGTGTGACATTATAATATTATTAGCATTATACATGAATGTTCCTGTTAGTTTTAAATCATCAAATTCATAGTCATCTGCCATAAAAGTAAATGCAGTATCTAGAAGTTTATGCCAATCATTTTGTAACATAGCAAGTTCTTCACTTGATAAATAATTCTTTATACTATCAAGGCCACCATCTTGAGTTAAAATTTTCCAAAAAAAGTCTTCATATTTTTTTTGTTCACTTGCACTTAAATCATTCCAATCTTCAATAACTTTATCGTAGATGTTTATCATGCTTATATCTTCATCTTCCCAAAACCAATTGAATGAGTCTATTCTATCGGGTAAATCTGACACTGATGCTTTTATACCAGCTATATCTTCATCAGTTTTAGAATATACTAATCCAAATAAGTCTTGTAGAACTGATTGAAATGCTCTGTCATTTCCTTTATCACTACTTGTTTTATAATTTTTACTAAAGTTTGTTCTGTTTCTAAATGCGTAATCATGTTGACCATCATTATATCTTTGTAATTTATCAAGAAAATCTGTTAAAAATGCTTCTTGAGTTAAATCTGAATTTTTTTCTGATAATTGATCCCAGAAAAATTTTGCTTTCATTAAATTTAACTCTGCTTGTTTAAAGTAGTCATCAAAAGTTATATCTTTGTTAATAGTAGCAAGTTGTTTAATCATTTTTGTTCTTTCTTTATAATAATTTGAATTTGTCTCTTTTGATACTATATAGTTTGAGTTGTCTGCATATGTTGTAACTGTACTATTTCCACTATATGCTCCACTTACTGTTTTAGTAGTTACTTTTACTTCTCCTGCTTCACCTCCAGGTATATAGTGATCAACACCATAACGCTTTAATCCCATTCTTGTAGGACCAACTAATGGAACGACATCTGTTTTGTTGATAGCATTATGGATACTATAGTATGAAGTTTTGTCAGATAGTTTTTCAGCAGAATCTGCACCACCTTGAGGAGCCTCAAATGTATATGCAAATACTTTATTTCCTGTTTTATTGCCATCTTTATATACATATTTTTCTATTAGATTTTTAGCAGTAATATTTGCAGTTGCTCCACCTCTTGAATACCCAACAGGCCAAAATATTATTTTTCCACTGTCTAATGCATCTTTTAATTCATGAGAATTGATATAATTTTCCACTTCTTTTAAAACTTTTGAAGCAGGAGTTGCAAATCCATATGCTTCTGCTGTATTATTATTTTCATAATTTAAGGTTACATTTGATATCCATTCGCGTTCATAACCTCCACCTCTAACTACAATAGGAATTATATATTTTTCATCTTCTCCTATTGTAGTTTTTTTATTGGCAATTGTAACACCAATAGAATCTTTACTTGGCTGTACACTCATATAATCATTTGCATAGATATTTTTAAATCCAATATCACCTAATATTTGTTGAACATTATTAAACTTTTCTGAGTAATCTTTTTCTAAAATACTACTATCAAAAGGATTAATATTACTTTTATTTGAATTAAACCCTGACAATTCAAGACTTAATGACATACTTGCTAAATGTTTATTATATACATTTTCATCTTCAGCAAAATATCCATCAGAATAATAATAGATAGAATTAAAGTCTTCGTAATCATTTGTTACCTTTGGTCCTGATGATACACCTTTAATTATTTGATAATCTTTGCCATCAACAGAATATACTCTACTTGTATCTAAAACTCTATTATTGCTATTAACAGAAGTTGTTCCAACATTACTCTTTCCCATCAAATATGCTCTTTGTTCTGCAGTGTAATCTTCAACTTCATACTGTTTTAATATTCTATCTCCATCTCTATCCCAACCAATAAAATATTCTGGATCATCTGATGTATATACTTTTACATTATATGTTCCTTTATTCTCAGATACATATCTTATATGAAATAGCGAATCTCTTTTTAAAGTAGAAATATGTATATCAGATTTTGCATCAGGATTTCCATCTATATAAGTAGAATAATCTAAGTATAAATTTGCTTTTTTAGATTCTGGTGATGTATTATCTTTTATATATAATATACCACTAAGTCCAATATTAACTTCATGTCCAACATAAACTCCGCCACCATATTCACTTGAATTATTAAACATTATGCTAGAATTAGAAATAGAATTACTATCATTATTTCCTACATATATTCCGCCACCATATTCACTTGAATTATTGCCTATAATTGTACAATTTGATACTGATATATTTTCGTTTTTTAAAGCAATTCCGCCACCTTCAAAAGCTTTATTTCCAATAAAATTAATTCCAGTAATTGAGGAATTTTCTTCGTTAAGCCAAACTCCACCACCATCTAAAAGAGTTATGTTATTAGATATTGTGCTTCCTTTTAAATTACCTGTATCATTTTTATTTTTTACTGAATAATTCGCTTTAGCATCTCCAACAAGATTGAACCACTCTGCATCAACAGCAATTCCGCCACCAAATCCTATTGCATAGTTATTATCAATATGAGAGTTTTTCATCCTTACTGTACAATGCTCGGCATCTTTCCAAATTCCACCATACACATAAATTCCACCACCATCATATCCAGAAAGGTTATATGATATATTAGAATTGTTCATATTAAGTTTTACATTTGGTCCGTCAATATTAATCCCGCCACCATTATCTCCATTTGATATATTTCCAGATAGCGAAACATCATTTAAAACAATTTTTGAATTTTCTTTTGCAAAAATACCACCAGCACTATTACTTGAGTGTCCACCAGTAATTAATCCACCTTTTATTGTAACAGTTTTATTACGATTATAATCTTTATCATTTGCATAATTAATTGTATGCTCAATATTTTTTGCCTCTTCTGAAGCACCACCATTAACAGTAAGTTCAGCACCTTTACCAAGATATATAACTTCACCATCACTATGCTTTACCCAAACTCTTCTTATCATATGTCCATTAAGATTCATCTCAATTTTAGCATTATCATTAATTGTAATTCTTGCATCTACGGTAATATCAGCAAAAAAATCAATTTCTACTTTTTGACCGCTATTTGCTACATCGTTTAATTTATATATAGCCTCTGTTGGTGAGGTATATCTTTTACTAAATGTTAAATTATTACTTGAATTATAAATTCTTATTTCCGCAACATCCGAATCTGCATAAACATTCATAATTCCAATCATTGATACTAACATAAATATAAATACAAACATTGAATTTTTAAATAACTTCTTCATTTTCAAACTCCTCTAATCATCTAAAACTTACAAAAAACAGCAAAAGCACCTGGTGGATTATCTATTGAGACTATTATCATAATTATTGTACCATATAATTAAAGCTTTTGAAATATTATTTGATAAAAAATTATTGATTTTTTAAAGTATTTGTGAACAATAAATAATACGTTCATAAAAAAACTACATTCCGAACTTCATATTAAATTAAAAGACTAGCATTTTTTATGTGCTAGTCTTAACTCTTATTATTATTTCAAATATATTTTTTCTTTTAAGATAAATTTCCACCATGATTTCTAATCATAAAATTATCTTTAAAAGTTACAGTCATAATGTCCAGATTTGTTTTCAGCTGTTGCAAAGTAATTTTTCCAAGCATCTAAATCAAATGTTTTATCATCTTTTGTATATTTTGCGATTTCGTTATTTATATTTTTGAAGTCATCTATATTCTTTATTTTTGCTAAATCGTAAGACATAATATAATATGCTTCCATCTTTTTAGTATCACATATAACTTCCATTGTTGCAGCATCCTTATACTTTTCTATTTTTTCTTTATTATTTTCTTTTCCTTTCTTTAGTCCATCACAGTAATTATTAAAACCTTCTATATTGTCCTCATAATTTCCAAAGCCATCTTTTATTGAATATTTTATGGCCTTCCCTTTAGAATTTAATTCAATAGTATATGTTGTTAAGTATCTTTTTCCATCTGAATTATCATTATTTTTACATATATAAACCTTATTACTTGATTTAGTACTAGATTTTGATTTATTACCACATCCTGTTATTGTGATTAATCCTAAAATGACAATAAGTAATAACATAACTTTCTTTTTCATAACATATCCTCTTGTTTTTAATTATATCAAAAATATTATTATTTTTAAATCTATTTTCTTAATATTTTTTCTTTCTAATAAATCT
>JAZUAY010000158.1:0-3393 GCA_045638205.1 Bacilli bacterium | reverse complement strand
GTTCTAATTCTTCTTTTGTTACTTTATATTTTTCCATGATACTTTCTAATGTATCATTTTCTCTCATTATATATACACTATATGTTGTAAAAGTATCTGCTTCTTCTCCAATTGATGTGAATAATGATTTAACTTCTTCTTTTATATCTTCTTCTTTCTCTTCTTCTGTTTCTTTTTCTCTTTTTTCTTCTATTATATTTGGTTTTTCTTTATCTTCCTTTTGAATTATTTCTTCTACTTCTTCTATTTTTTCTATTTTTTCTTCTTTTTTAGGTAGTTCTTTTTCATCATCCGGTACGATATCATCATCACATTCTCTTACTTTTTCCTCATCTAGAATGATAGCGATTCTACCATCTATTCCTATATCTATTTTGCATTTTAAAATATTATCATTTATGATTTCATATGTAAAATTTTCTATATTAATTTTTGTTGTATCTAATACATATTCTTCATCTAACCCTATTGATATTGGTATATTATAATTAAAGTCTTCTGTTATAGTACTAGCTTCATGCATTTTGTATTTACCACTTACATAAAAATTACCTTCAATATTACTGTTATCAATAAATTTTAAATCTTCTTCTAAATCAATGGTTGTTATCTCTCCTATATTAGAAGCAAATGTTAATTCTTTTTCAAATGATAAAGTTTTTTTCATAATCTTCCTCCCTATCAATTTAAGTATATGAAAAATAAAAATAAAAAAGACTAATTTTTAATAGTCTTTCTGCTTCTAAATAATTTTTTATACAAATTTTCATAATTATCTACAAAGATAAAATGAATATCTTTTTTTAAATTATCTGGAACTTCATCTAAGTCCTTTTTGTTTTCTAGTGGTAAGTATATTGTTCTTATCTTCGCTCTATGTGCTCCTATTACTTTTTCTCTAACTCCTCCTATTGGTAAGATTTTACCACTTAAAGTCATTTCTCCTGTCATTGAAATGTTACTTGGAATAGGATATTTTTTAAATAATGATACTAATACTGTAACTAAAGTAATTCCGGCACTTGGTCCATCTTTATTTACAGCACCTTCTGGTACATGAATATGAATATCATTTTTTTCTAATAATTTAATATCTATTCCAAAATCTTTTGCATGTGCTTTGACATATGAATGAGCGATTTTAGCAGATTCTTTCATGACATCTCCTAAACTTCCTGTAAGTATTAAATTACCTTTACCTTCATAATAAGTAGCCTCTATTGGTAATATATCTCCACCAAATGCAGTATAGGCCATACCATTTACTACTCCAATTCTTTTAATTCTATCTATTGAATTATAAAAATATTTTTTCTTGCCTAATAGTTCTAAAACTAAATGTTTATCTACTGTATATGTAACAATATCTTTTTCTGTAATTAATTTCTTAACTATTTTTCTTAAAATTTTACCTATGTTTCTTTCTAAATCTCTTACACCGGCTTCTTTTGTATAATATCTTATAATATCCATAATAGCATCATCAGTAAATTGAACATTAAACATTGTTACTCCTACTTCTGTTAAAGCTTTTGGTATAATGTAATTTTTACATATATCAAATTTTTCATATTCTGTATAACTTGGTACTTCTATTATTTCAAGTCTATCTAACAATTCATATGGAATTTGTTCTATATAGTTGGCTGTTGCTATAAACATTACCTTGCTTAAATCAACTTCTTCTTCAATATAATGATCTTGAAAATGTGAATTTTGTGTTGGATCTAATACCTCTAATAGGCTACTAGCAGGATCTCCTTTTAAGTCTTTTCTCATTTTATCAATTTCATCAATTATAAATACTGGATTCATACTTCCGGCTCTTTTTAGACCTTCTATAATTCTTCCTGGAATTGATCCAATATAAGTTCTTCTATGTCCTACAATTTCAGCTTCATCATTAATACCACCAACACTTATTTTAGCATGATTTCTTGATAAGGCTTTGGCAATTGATAAAGCTAGAGTTGTTTTTCCAACTCCTGGTGGTCCTACTAAACAAATAATAGGACTTTTTAAATTATTACTGTTTTGTTTAACTGCTAAATATTCAAGAATTCTTTCTTTTACTTTACTTAAACCATAATGACTTTCATCAAGAATTGTTGCAACATCATGATAATTCTTATTATCTTTAGTTAATTTATTCCATGGTAAGCTTAACATCCAATCTAAATAATCTCTTACTACTGTTGTTTCTGGTGAGTTACTAGGTATACTTTCATAATGATCTATTTCTTGTTTAATACGTGATTTTATTTTTCTTGGGCATTTTAATTTATCACATTTTTTTCTTAATTTATCAATTTCGGTATCTTTACTATCAACATCACCTAATTCTTTTTTAATAACTAATAGTTTTTGTTTTAAATAAAATTCTTTTTGACTTTCGTCTAATTCTTTTTCTACTTCTCTTTCAATTTTTTCTTCAAGTTCTGCAAACTTAATATCATCGTTCATATCTTCTAAAAGCATCTTGCTTCTTTTATGGGCATCCACTTCTTCAATATAAGGTTTCTTTTTATCTATGCTAAGAGGTAGAAATGATACTATTAAATCTGTTAAGTCTGTTATATTATCAATAAGATCAATTTTGCTCATGACAGAGTTTGAAACATATGGTACTTTATTTACATAGTTATCTAAAGCTTTAATTAAAATGCTTTTGTAATTATCATCAACTATTTTTACTTTTTCAACACATTCATAATTAGCATAATAATTGTCATCATTATCAATATCATAATTACTAAGTCTAACTCTCTCTAATCCTAAAAGTGTTAATTTACTTTTGCCATTTGGCATATCCATATATAAAGTTAAGGTTGCAAGTGTACCAATACTTGGTAACATTGTTATATCTGGAAATTTATCATTTTCATAAGGATTTACTACTAATACTTCTTTTGTTACACTACTATTTACTTTTCTAAAAAAGTCTCTATCAAAAGTACCATCTATTTCAAAACGAACTTCTGAATTAGGAAATAATACTATCTCATTTGTTACAAAAACCAATGTTGCTTCATTCGTCATATTTATATTACCTCCTAAAATTTATTAATTGTTTTTTATTATATATTATTTTAAAAAAAAAGCCAAGTATTAAATTGACATTTTTTTATTTTCTTACTTTTATTTTTTTCATTGCAACGATTTGTGGTATTTTGTTGCAATGATTTGTGGTATTTTACTTTACTTTTTTGTGGTATTTTATTTTACCTTTTTGTGCTGTTTTACTTTACTTTTTTGTGATAACAATAAAGTATGAGTTTTTGACTCATACTCTATTTATTTTATTTCTAATAATTAAATTTATTATAATTAATAAAAGAATAATAACTATAAAGAATAATATAAAGACAATATAATTAAATTTATAATGTGTTT
>JAZUAY010000157.1:0-2368 GCA_045638205.1 Bacilli bacterium | reverse complement strand
AATAGTAAAAATAATAGATACTAAAAAACCAAAAATAGAGTTAGTAGGAGAAAAAACTGCTACAGTATGTCCTGGAAAAAATTATGAAGAAGAAGGGTTTAAAGTAATTGATGATTATGATAAGGATTTAACTGATAAAGTAAAGATAAAAAAGGAAAAAGATAAAATAACTTATCAAGTAAAAGATAGTTCAGGAAATAGTTTTAAAATAGAAAGAAAAATAGTATATGAAGATAAGGAAGCACCAGAAATAAAATTAAATGGTAGTGAAAATATTAGTATTGTAGTAGGTAGTAACTACATTGATGAAGGAGCAACTGCTACTGATAAATGTGATAATGATATTAGTGATAAAATTGAAAAAGAGGGTAGTGTTGATACTTCAAAAGTAGGAGAATATAAAATTACATATAAAGTAACAGATACAAGTGGAAATACTGCTACTAAAGAAAGATTTATTCATGTTATAAATAGGAAGAAAACAGCCGCTTTAAATGATGGTAAACCTGGAACAATATATTTAACCTTTGATGATGGACCAAAAGAAGGAACAACAAATATAATATTAGATATATTAAAAGAAGAAGGAGTGAAGGCTACATTTTTTGTAACAAATGGTGGCCCTGATTATTTAATAGGAAGAGAATATAATGAAGGGCACACAGTAGCACTTCACACAGCAAGTCATAA
Source organism: Bacilli bacterium (assembly GCA_045638205.1). Lineage (GTDB taxonomy): Bacteria > Bacillota_I > Bacilli_A > RF39 > UBA660 > UBA2730. The sequence continues at coordinate 1,678 of JAZUAY010000157.1, read as the reverse complement.
CTATGCTCAAATTTATTCTAATGATGATGCATATTTTAATGATTTATATAGTGTTCAAACAAGAGTAAGAAATATAACAGGTTATAATTCAACAATTATAAGGTTTCCAGGAGGAAGTAGTAATACAGTAAGTAGAAAATATTCTATTGGTATTATGAGTAGATTAACAGATTCTGTAGTTAATAAAGGATTTAGATATTATGATTGGAATATTTCAAGTGGTGATGCTGGAGAAACAACAAGTGCTGATGGTGTTTATAATAATGTAGTAAGTAGATTAAGAAAAGAGCGTGCTAATATGATTTTAATGCATGATATAAAAACATACACAAAAGATGCTATAAGAAATATCATAAGATACGGGAAAGAAGCTGGATATTCATTTGAAAGAATAACTGAATCTACACCAATGATAACCCAAAGAGTAAATAATTAAAATAAAGAGGTAAAATAATGGAAGAAAAAAAAGATTTATTTGAAAATTTAGAGACCAAAAGATTAATTCTTAGAAAAATAACAGAACAAGATGCTAAAGATCTATATAATAACATTTATAATAATTTTGAATATTATAAATATTATTATCCACTAGCATTTAAAGATTTTGAAGAATATAATAATTTAGTAAAAAAATATGATGAATGGTATAAGAATGGAAATCATTTTAGATGGGGGATTGCATTAAAAAAAACTAATAAAATGATAGGACTTGTTCAACTACATACAAAAGATGAATTAAACAAAAATTGTAGAATAGCATATATAATAGGATATAAATATAATAAAAAAGGTTATGCAACTGAGGCAGTAAAAAAGGTATTATCTTTTGCTTTTAAAAAATTAAATTATCACAGAATAGAAGCTGAAGTAGTAACAAATAATTATAATTCAATAAAATTATTAAAATCTATAGGTATGGAAGAAGAAAAAGAAAGAAAAGAATCATATTACTTAAATAATAAATATTATAATCAAAAAATATTTGTAAAAATAAAAAAGCAGTCTTAAGGCTGCTTTTAAAATCATTAATGGTGACCTGTACGGGATTCGGACCCGTGAATGCTACCTTGAGAGGGTAGTGTGTTAAACCACTTCACCAACAGGCCAAATGACTATTTAATAATATCATATTACATGCATATTGTAAATAATTATGTATATTTTTAAACTTTTTTAATAATTTTTTACAAATTATTAGATTTTCCGCGAATATATATAGTGGGAGGTCGGTTAGAATGACTTTAACTATATATTTAAAATACAAACTTTTTAAACCTAAGATAAAAGTAATAAAAACTATTGATGGTGTTAATTTTTTAAATGGATACATTGATTATAATAACTTATATCATCCAATTAAGAAAGAAGAAAAGATTGATATACCATCAGTTAATTCTAAAGAATTTAAAATGGCTAAATATCTAAAAGAAAAATTAGGTGGTAATATTAGTATGGTACCAAGAATAGAAACAAAAAAAGGTGCAAAACATACTGCATCAACTAAAACTCCAGATTATATTTGGGATGGTAAAAGATGGGATTTAAAAACAATAGTAGTAGGTGGAAAAAATATAATTAGCAGATATGTAAAACATCAAAAACAAAAAGAACAAGCACATAATTTGATATTTGATGTTACACATTTAAAAGAGACAAATAAATATATTTTAAAACTTTT
>JAZUAY010000156.1:0-16442 GCA_045638205.1 Bacilli bacterium | reverse complement strand
ATTATAAACCTGAACTTGTAACAAAAACATATAAAGAAAATAATACAAAGAAAGAGATAAAATCATATTCAATGGATAGTGTTCCTGAATATAATGGAGAAGAATATATTTATATTAATAATAATGAGCCAAACTTTGAAGAAAAATATAAAAATACAGATGCTATAGAAATATATAGTAATTTAGATGAATTAGGAAGATGTGGAGTAGCTTATGCTAATATTGGTAGTGAGTTAATGCCAACAGAAAAAAGAAAAAGTATAGGAACTGTTAAACCAAGTGGATGGCATACAGTAAAATATGATACAGTAGATGGAAAATATTTATATAATAGATGTCATCTAATAGGTTTTCAATTATCAGGAGAAAATGCCAATCCTAAAAACTTAATAACATGCACAAGAAATATGAATGCAGGGGTTATGTTAGAGTTTGAAAACAAAGTAGCAGTGTATGTAAGAAAGACAAATAATCATGTATTATATAGAGTAACACCATATTTTAAAGATGATAACTTGCTAGCAAGTGGAGTAGAGATAGAAGCCTTATCAGTAGAAGATAATGGAGAAGGAATAAAATTTAATGTTTACATTTATAATGTACAAGAAGGAATTGAAATAGATTATAAAAGTGGAGAAAGCAAATTAAAGGAGTAGAAAATAGGAGCAAAAGAATATGAAAGATAAGAAAAGTTTAGTAATTTATTTTAGTAGAGCAGATGAAAATTATTTTGGTGGAGAAATGAAATATATTGAGAAGGGAAATACAGAAATAGTAGCAGAATATATTAAAGACTTAACAAATGCAGATATGTTTAAAGTTGAACCATTAAATCCATATTCAAAAAAATATATGGAGTGTATTGAAGAAGCCAAAGAAAGAACCAAAAATCATGATGCACCAATAAAAGAAAACATTAAAGATATATCTTTATATGAAGTAATATATATTGGCTCACCAATTTACTGGGGAGGAATGCCAGAAGAGATGTTTACAGCACTTAAAGGTATTGATTTTACAGGTAAAACTATTAGAGTATTTACAACACATGAAGGAAGTGGTTTATCAAGTGTTCCTAATCAAGTAAAGAATTTATGTACTAATGCAGAAGTTGATACTAATGGATTAGCAATATTAGGAAGTAGTGTAAATAGTGCTAAAGAAAAAGTAGCAGAATGGATTTAAGAAACTAGGAGGAATTATGAAAGAAGAATTAAATATAACAAATGAATGGGATAAAACATTTAAACTAAGTGAAAAAGTTAATCATAAAAAAGTAACGTTTCATAATAGATTTGGATTAACTTTAGTAGCAGATCAATATGAACCTAAAAATACAGAAAAAAAGCTAAAAGCAATATCAGTATGTGGACCATTTGGCGCTGTTAAGGAACAGTGTAGTGGATTATATGCAATGAAGTTGGCTGAAAGAGGCTTCTTAACAATAGCCTTTGATCCATCATTTACTGGTGAATCAAGTGGAACACCAAGATATGTAGCATCACCTGACATAAACACAGAAGATTTTCAGGCTTCAATTGATTATTTAATGACGCTTGATAATGTTGATCACGAAAAAATATCTATTATAGGTATATGTGGTTGGGGAGGAATTGCCTTAAATACTGCAAGCATTGATACAAGAATCAAAGCAACAATTTGTTCAACAATGTATAATATGAGTAGAGTAATGCATAATGGTTATTTTGATGAGATGGCAGAAGATGCAATATATGAGATGAAAGAAAACTTAAATAAGCAAAGAATTGAAGATTATAAAAATGGTGAATATAAATTAGGTGGAGGATGTTTAGAGCTACCAGTTCCAGAAGATGTACCATTTTATGTAAAAGATTATAGTGAATATTATAAAGGAAGAGCATATCATAAAAGAAGTTTAAATTCAAATGGTGGATGGAATATAACTTCAGCCCTATCATTTATTAATACGAAACAGCATTCATTTACAAATGAAATAAGAAATGCCGTTTTAATAATACATGGAGATAAAGCACATTCTTGTTATTTCAGTAAAGATGCCTATAATGACATGATAAAGACATCTAAATACACTGATAATAAAGAACTATTAATTATTAAAGATGCCGTTCACACTGATTTATATGATAATTTAGATGTTATACCTTTTGATAAAATAGAAAAATTTATCGAGGAAAATATAAAATAATGAATAAGAAAATTATTCTAGTCATTTTAATAATATCTATATTCCTAACTGCTGGTTGCAACTTAAAAAATAATACTGTAGAAAAGGTAAATAAAGAGGTGAATAAATCTTTGGAAATAAATATAAATATAAATGATAAAGAATATGTAATTGATTTAGAAGATAATGAAACAGTAAAATCATTAATTAATAACTTACCAGAAGAATTTAAAATGAATGAATTAAATGGAAATGAAAAATATGTTTATTTAGATAATGAACTTCCAACAAACGAAATAAATCCAAAACATATAAATAAGGGTGATGTAATGTTATTTGGAAATAATTGTTTTGTTATATTTTATAAATCATTTAAAACATCATACAGTTATACAAAAATAGGACATATTAATAATTTAGATGATTTAGGAAGTAGTAGCATAACAGTAAAAATTATTAAAGGAAGAAAGTGATTTTATGAGTCTAACAATAAATATATATTATACTGGCGAAAATGGTAATGCCAAAAAGTTTGCAGAAGAAATGATATCAAGTGGAATAGTAGATAGAGTAAGAAATGAAGAAGGGAACCTATTATATGAATATTTTTTTCCAATGAATGATCCTGAAACAGTGATGTTAATTGATAGATGGAAAGATGAAAAAGCACTAGATTTACATCACAAATCAGAAATGATGAAAGAAATAGCAGAATTACGTAAAAAATATAATCTTCATATGAGAGTAGAAAAGTTTAAAGAGATAGAATAATAAGAATATAATACATATAATATATTGGTGATAGTTAATATGTTTAAAATGAAAGATGTACTTTATGCTGCATCGATATTAGGAATAAAGTTTGATAGATTTAGTAAAGAAGAATTTTTAGATGGTATCAATATTGAACTAGAACATGGTATAATCAATCCTAAAACCAACGTAACTAATGATGATTTAATAGTAACAGCTAAGATAGCCTTAGCCCATCTAAATGAATTTCCAAATTATTATAACAAATATTATGGATTAAGACAATTTGAAAAGTTTTTACAAAGTAAATTATAATTGGGTAGTTAAACTACTCTTTTTTGTATAACTTATATTAAATTTTACATAAATAAAAAGAAACTCATAATAGAGTTTCAACATTTAACCTCTCATCCATTTATACAACACAACAATGATTATCTCTTTCCCATGCTTTATTTTTTACTGACTGTTTAATATCAGCTGTTTTACTTCTTTTGTTTTTCATATCTAACACCTTTCTTTCTATGGTATTAGCTATTTTTTTAAAATACTTTATGTAAATGTTATGTAAAAAAATAAAAAACCTTATAAAATAAGGTTTTAATTACTATTGGAGCGATAACAAAGGTTATTCGAAACTCCTAAAAGTAAAAGTTGATAAACAACTAATCACTAAATATATTATAGCATATTTTTCTTCAATTAACTATTTTTTTTAATTCATTAACATAATCATCTATTGAAATACATTTTTTAGATAAAGATTCTACTATTTTTTTATAATCATTATTATATTTTACTTGGTCTACATTTTTATTTTTCAAGACCTGGTATAAGGCAAATAATACATTGCTCTCCAATATTCTACTTTTATCTTCTTTATCAATATAGTTTATACAATTTAAATATAAAATTACATTAGGTCTAGTTATATATAACGGACATTTTAATATAACTGATATACACTTTAATTCAAATGCTTGCCCAAATAAACCGATAAAAGTAAAAATCACTCGTTCTATTGCACTCATATTGTTAATTTTCTCTTTATCTATTCCACAGTCAATATATCCTTGACAAATTTTTTCTTTTAATGTCATTTTAGGGTTGGAATCAACTGTAAATAAAATTCTATTTAGTTTTGGGAATTTTTCATCTAATTGTTCAAATGATAATGAATTATTATCATTTATAAAATCGTCAATGTCATTATAACTTATTTCCAAGTTTTCATTTATATATTGAATTGTAATATCTCTGGCAGTTTTATAAATATCTTCTTTAATTTCAAGAATAAAATCATTGGGATTAATATATATAATTGTTCCATTTAATAATTTATCTTCTAGTTTAAGTGTGTTATCTATTGCATTATCTAGTATTTCTTTAATTCTTTCAAAATTAAAAAAATTATTTAACTTTAAAAATGAGGATAGTTTTATTATTGGATCTGCTATTATTATCTTTTTCCCGGAAAACGTAACTGGATTTATTTCCTTAGAATAATTATCAAAGTATGTAGCACCACCATAATATAAATAATCAGAATTGTTTAATTCTAAAAAATTTGTTATTGTTTTTTTATTTCTTCTTAATAATAATTCTATTTTATCTAGCAAAAATAAGTAATCATCATATTCTTTCTTACTTTTTTTAAATTTTTTAAGTATTTCTAAGTATTCTTGTTGATAAGTAATAATATTTTCGATCATTATTTTACCCCCAACTCGTTATTCATAATAGATATTATTTTATCTAATAGGAAGATTAAATCATCACAACAATTAACTAATTTTTGCTCACATTCTGTATCAGCAACGCTATGATAATTATGTGCTGGATTGTCACATATTAATAATGAACTTTCTCTAATAGCACCCCAATATCCATGTGAAAAGCAAGTATCATAATCGTAATATGTATCATATAGATCCTTCTCATCAACTTCTATAAATTTTTTTCTTACATTCTTATCTGCAAAATCCCTAAAACTTACTTTTAAGAATTCTTCGCTTTTTGTTTCATTTGCTAGTAGTTTTAATATTACTTCATCAAAATGATTACAATTGTCACTTAACGTAGTTCCTTCTTCTATTCTCTTATAAATCATTTTATATTTTGAACTACCATAATCTTTAAATGCCTCCCATATATCTGGATTGTCTTTTTCTTGAGAACATAAAAATTTTATATTAATTATTATTTCTACTATAGTTCTTAAAACCAATCTTGATGTTATAGACATGTATAATTCATTATCAATTATTTCTTTTGCAAGTTTATATACATAAGTAATATTACCAATTATTACATCTCTTTTGTCATCTGCTTTTATTTCTTCAGATTTAAGTATCAAATTTTTTAATTCTTTTATTTTATCTATTAATAATTCCTTATTACAACTTTCAGGATATACAATTGTTTTAGGTTTACAATCAGTCATTAAATACATCTCCTCATAAAAATACTTTGAATATTCATAACTACTTTCAACAAAATCCATTCCTTCCATGCTAGATAAACTTACTTTATATGCATCAAGCAATGGATTATCTTTTTCTGCTGATGGATATTTTTGAATTGCATCTTTTATTATCATATTTTCTTTTAAAAAACAAATTTTATTAATTTTTAATATTAATGCACAATATCTTATATCCATTGCAAAGTCACTATGTCTATCATACATTTTTTCTATAATATCGACTATTTTTTCAATTCTTTGATTATTAGATTTAGATCTATCTATAAATGAATTTCTAGTTTCTTTATCAAAATTAGAAACCACTATTATAGGATCTAAAACATTGCTGCCAAAAATCTCCTTTATTTTATTATATAACGCTGTTTTTTTATTTGAATCTAATTTTAATATTATAGAAAATTTATCGCAGGGTTCACTAAATGTATTAAGCATATATTCTTTTAGATAATAAAATTTATTAAAAAAATCTTTTTTAGAATTACATGAATCACGTAATAAGCCAATCCATACATATTCTGGTAACCTTTCTTTAGACCAAGAACATAAATGCATAACGCTGCCTAATGGTTCCTGCATAAATGGTGGTATAAGTTCTTTCCCAATTTGCTTGTGTTGTTTAATAGTTGAATTTTTCATAACTTCCTCCAAACAAAAAAGTATCATTCTATTGAATGATACGAAATCTATTCTAATTATACCATATTTTGCCTAAAAATCTATAATTAACACGAAAAAAATGATATAATATTCATATACAAGATATTGTCTTTAGAATGGGTGGTATAGATGAGTAAAATTAAAAATGATAGTTATTATATGAATTATGCACTAAAAATATCAACTACTGCTAATTGTATTAAAGGTAAAGTCGGAGCAATACTTGTAAAAGATAATAAAATAATTGCTGAAGGTGTTAATAGTGTACCTAATGGAATTACACCCTGTACTGAAGAAACTTGCTTACGGAAAAAGCTTAATTTAAAAAGTGGAGAAAATCAAGAACTATGCTTCGTTGTTCATGCAGAGCAAAATGCTTTAATTGATGCTTTAAATAATAAAATAGATGTTAAAGGTAGTACTTTATATGTAACTAAACAACCATGTATAATATGTGCTAAAATGCTTATAAATGCTGGGATTAAAAAGATTATATATTTAAAGGCCTATCCAGATAAATATTCAGAAAGTTTATTAAAAGAAGCAGGAATTGAAATAAATAAGTTTGAAGGAGAATTAGACAATGAAAAAAATGGAATTAGAAGTTAAGATATTAGATATTAATAAAGATGAATTTATAGATAAAATTAAATCAATGGGAGCAACATTAAAAAAGGAAACTAAACAATTCTTATATACTTATGACCTACCTACAATATATGGAAGATTTGTTGATATTAAAACTCAATTAAAAGATAACGAAAGTGAAATCAAATATGAAACTGCATTAGAAAAACTAAAATTATTATTTTTTGAGTTAGATAACCTTTTAACTGATGAGAATAAAAAAGAACTAAAGGAAATTATTGATTGTGATAATGTATCTTGCTTATGTTCAAAAGATAATTTATTTGATTATTTAGACAATAACAAATTAGTAGATTTTATAAATAAATTTCATAATAATTCAAAAAAATGGATAAGAGTTAGACAAACAAATGATAAAACTACAATAGCAGTTAAACATATTTTAGCTGATAATGGAACTGGTATTCAACAAATGTTAGAAACCGAAATTGAAGTTCCAAGTATTAAAGAAGCAAATGGTTTACTTGAAGCACTAGGATATTCATATAAGAGTTATCAAGAAAAGGAAAGAATTACATATGTTTTAGATGAATATGAATTAGATATAGATACTTGGCCAGGAATACCAACATATGTTGAAGTTGAAGGAAAAGATGAAGATGATTTAAATAATATTTTAAATAAATTAGGTTATTCAATGAAAGATACAGTATCATGTACTGCTGATGATATATATAGAAAATATGGAAAGTCAATGTTTGACAATAGAGAATTAAAATTTTAAAATAACTAATTGGGGGAATATAGGTTATGGAATACACATTTGTTATGATTAGACCTGGTGCTATTAGAAGAAATAAAGTGGACTTTATTCTTAATAAAATTGCTGAAATTGGATTAAATATAGAATATTGGGGATATAAAACACTAACACCTGAGTTTATATATGAACATTATTCACATTTACTTGATGAATCTATACCACGTGATGTATTTGATAGAACAATGATTGAAAATCTTTCTGGACAGGTTATAGGTATGATTGTAAGTGGAGAAAATTCAATAGCAAAAATGAGAGAATTGATTGGTCCAAGTAATGTTAAAAAAGCAATAGAAGAATTTCCTAATTCTATCAGGGCATTAGGAGATCCAAATAATAATCCAGATAATCTAATTCATGCTTCAGATAGTATCGAAAGTGCTACTGAAGAAATAAAAAGATTTTTTAATATAGATATAACAGACATAAAACAAGCATCAAAGCAATTAAAAAAAGAAAAATTGTAGTATAGAATATTTTTTTAAAATAAAGAATAAGGAGGTAAAGTATGGATAATATTTTAAAGAAAAGAGAAATAGTTTCGTTTGATGGACCATGTCCTTATAATTGTAAGCATTGTTATACATTTGGCTTAAATGAAGAAAATAAACACCTTACAATTGAGGATATTGTTAATAGTCTTAAAGGAAAAGAATTTGATGTAATTTATGTTTCACATAATAAAGAAAACTTTTTAAAACCAAGTGAAGGTATTAAATTATGTGAAGAATTATTCTCAAATTATAATAAAGATATTATTGCTATTACTAGAAATGTATTTAATGATAGTGAATTAAATGAATTAGTTAATTTACAAAAGAAAATGAAAGAAAGAGATAAAGATTTATTTTTGGCTGTTTCTATTCCTGCAAAAGAATCTATTAATATTACAGAGGGAAACGATTTAATTCCAACCCCAAGTAAAAGAATTGATTTCTTAAAGCGTGCAAAAGAAAAAGGATTGACTACTATTTTAGTAATAAGACCACTTTTTCCAAATAACATAATTCCAACTAGTGAAGCATTAGAAATAATTGACGATTTAAATGGATATGTTGATTGTGTATTATCAAGTGGTTTAGCTGTAAATAAAGCAATCTTGTCTCAATTAAAAATGTCAGAAGAACAATTTAAATATCTAGATGGTGATAATAGTAATTATTTAATTGGTGCAACTAGTAGTGATACAAAATATATAGATGTAACTGAAGAACTATCAAAAATCAAAGCAAAATGTAGTGATTTAAATATTCCATTTTTCGATCATAGTCTTTCAGCAATAAATTATTTAAAACAAAACAAATAAAGATGACAATGAGGTTTATCTCTCAAAGTCATCTTTTTCTTTACTTAAGTCTAATTCTTCAATGTCATCATCATCTAAAACATTATCATCATACATTTCATTAACTACATCAATGTATTTATCATCTTTATCATACCAACTATGAAGTTTATCATGTAAGAAGGATATTAACTTACTAAATTTATCCTTCCAATAATCTATTGTATCTTTTAAATCTTGTATTTTAGATTTTAAAAATGATATTTCATTATCCTTTTCTTTAATTGTATCATTTAAGGATTTAACTCTTAAATTAAGTGCTTCATTATTCTCAGTAAGAGTTTTGATCTTATTATTCTTATCTTTTAATTGTTCGTGAGCATTAACTAAAGTATTAGATAAAGTTTGTATCTTATCATATTCTTTACTAGTATCATTAACTTGATCGATAAAGTCGATAAAAGAATCTTTATCTTCTTTTGATAAAATATAATTATCCTTGTTTAATTTAGATATTTTTAATTTATCAATTTTATCTTTTATGTTTTTAGAGTTCTTTTTCAACTCTGAAGATTTTTTGTTTGCTTGTTTTAGATTTTCAGTATTCTTTTCAATTTGTTTCTTTATCTCAATATAATTATCCATATCAGATACATGAATATCTCTATTTCTACCTTTTTGTTTTTGCTTTAAAGTAGAATCTAAACTATATACCCCATTAAATTCTTCAATACATAATGTTCTCATTTTATCTTGTAATCTAATTAATGATTCTTTAGTAAATACCTCCGATTTACCAACTTGTTTTTCCATGCCATTTTTATTTTTATATTTAATTGGGACACCAACAATATGTAAGTGTGGACTAGTTTCATCATAATGAATTATAGCACTAGCTACTTTAAAATTAGGAACAAGCAGTTCTAAATCATCAACTTGTTTTTTATAAACTTCTGACATTCTTTTCTTAAATGCTTCATCTTTGGTATCCCAATATTCTTTATCTCCAAGTTCAAGTATTATTTCACAAGCAAGATCCTTTTTCTCATTATTAGAAACATTATCAAAATAATTATCTATCATTCTACTAGGTCTAGATTGCTTTGAATTGTATTCTAATCTTGCTTCTTCAAATTCACTTAAATATAATTTCTTAACATCATCAAGTGGAGAAGAAGTTCCTCTAACTATTTCGATTAAGTCTTGATCATTATCATATTTTCTATAATTATGTTTATCTACTTTTGATAATTGTCTTACATTTTGAATAGCATTATTAGGTAAAGAAGTTGTTCCACTTAAATTATTTTTGCCATTTTGTTTAGATATATTTTTTCTATTTTTATCACTACCTAAATGTAATGAATAAGCAAGTTCTGACATTGATTTCCTCCTTTCTAGAAGTGACCACTCAAGTGGCCATTTTGTTCATCCAAAATTTCTAACCCCCTAGGAATTTTGTACGCCGAGCATACAAAATATCCAGTGGGCTAAGGTTTAACACCTTAGAATCCGTTTACTTTATTCCGTAATAACCAAAACTTCGTAATGGTTAAAACTACATAAAGTATTAATTTTTAAATTGCTATCGCCACTTTCATTTACTTCGTAAACAAAACGTGCCACGCATTTTAAAAATCTTCTTCGGTAACATTATCGGGTATTGTTTCAAATACATCTCTAATGTTTACCTTTATATCATTCGGATTATTCTTTGTAGCAAGCATTCCCATTGATAACCAGTTATTATCTCCATTATTATCTTTTTGTAATGGGAATACCCTAATAGGAACTTCATTTTTCATTAAAGGCCCTATATCTAATTTTTCAGTTTCTTTATAATAAGTTCCTTTATATAAATTAACTTCATAATATTCATTTAATCTATATAAGTGCTGCATTACATCTTTAATTGGTAAGTATTCATTGTACCTTATATTTGTATCGACACATACTCCATTAAAATCGTATGTAAGAGGTCTTTTTATATCAATATAACCTTTCTTATATAACTCCTCAAAATCACTATAAAAAGTGCTTCTAAAGTTAATTTGTTTAACTTCATATTTATTTCCTTTAAGTTCAAGTTCTATATCATCAATATATCTCATAACAATATCGGCTTTAATATCTCGATCTAGTAAATCCCAGTTATCATTAAAGGCATAATAAGATATTGGTAGTTTAACTTTATTGATGAAGTCCATATCTCTTTTAAGTAGTATATCTTCAGTAGTAAAACTTAATTGTTCTGCTTGAGAGTTTTCTAATAGTTTAGAACTAATCATTTCAATTTGACTTTCAATTAATTTAGATTCTTGTTTAAATTCTTCTTCAGTAAATAACTCATCAATATATGCTTTTCTAATTCTATCTCTTTTATTATTTAAAGATTTTAATTCTTTTTCTAATTGTTCTTTAGGATTATCTAATTTAGATTTCAATACTGGTAAGAAAAACTCATTAACGACATTATCATATTCTAATATATCAGCAAGTAAAACTTTAATTTTATCTTCAATTTTATTTTCATGAATATTGTTTTTACAATTCTCACATCTATAATAGAAATACCATTTATCAGATTTGATTTTATGTGAAGCACCACCAGCAAGTATTCTTCCACATTTAGGACATCTTAATTTTTGTAAGAAGATATAAGTTTGTGTTCTCATATAATTCTTTTGATTTTTCTTTTTTTGAACTTGGCAGTTTTCCCACATTTCTTTACTTATTAAAGGTTCAACAACATCTTTATAATAAGTTGGATTCTTTGTTCTTTTACCATGCACATAATCGCCTTTATAAACCTCATTTGCAATTATTCTTAATATTCCTGTATCTTTCCAATTAGTTTTACCTAAAACTTGTTCTTCATTAAATATGGTTGCTATATTATAATAAGATTTACCTTCAAAATATAAATTATATATTCTTATAACAATATCTTTTGTAAGTGGATCAGGAACTAACTTTTTATCTATATGTTTATAGCCAAGTGGAGCACGAGCAGGAATATGTCCTTCTTTAATTGCGCCAGCTAAACCGCATTTAGTTCTTTCACTTGTTCTTTCTATTTGATTTTGTGAAAGAGTTGTTAAAAGTCTTGCGACCATTTTACCACTTGAATTAGTAGTATTAATTTCTTCATTAGCACAATCTAGATAAGCATTATTTTCTTCAAGAAAGTTCATTATACCTTCTAAATCAAATACTGAACGAGTTAATCTATCTAACTTTAATACAACAATGGTATTACATTTTTTATCTCTTATATCTTGTAGTAATTCTTCAAATGCAGGTCTAGTGTTACCAGTTTTAGCACTTATACCAGCGTCTTTATAAAGTTTATATATTTCATAACCCTTATACTCACACATTGCTCGAAGTCTTTTCTCTTGTTCTGGTAAACTAAATCCTTCTCGTGCTTGATCTTCGGTACTAACTCTAATATAAAGACCAGCAATTTTCTTTTCGTTATCCATAAATCTCAACTCCTTTTAATATAAAAAGGTGTCAAAAGTATTAAAGTGTTTAATACTGCTGACACCCTTATTTTTTAAATTTACTAAATAAAGATAATTTTTTTGTTGGTGAAGTTTTATCATTTGTTGAAATATCTTGATTTTTGCTTGACTCAATACGATAAGCAAATCTAGATAATTCATCATAAAATCTTTCAAATTCTTGATAGTAATATTCATAACTAGAACCACTTGTTCTAATACGAACCTTTGTTGAATTACTATAATTTCTATTATTAGAATTATTATCTCTAATTATTGAAACTATAAGTTCTTTTTCTTTTAATTGCAATTGTAAGATATTATCATATTCACTATCTGAATGCCATGTAATAGTCTTATTCTCTAAATTAATAAAATCTTTTGGTAAAGAACTATATTTATCTTTATAATCATTGTTTAGAATATATCTACCAATTATTGATTTCATCAAATATTCAAAAACTATGAAGCTTCGCCATTCATCTTGATTTCTAGAATAATAACTAATAGGCAATTCAATATTACAATTTGATGAATTAACCAAATATCTCCATCAGGTCCTTTTTCAACGCTAAAACTTGCTCCATCTTTTGTAATAATTACACCATTATTGCAATATTTAATTTCAAAAAAATTATCCATAAATTCCCCCATAAATCGAGGTTTATTATACAACAAAATAATTAAAGTGTCAAAAATCTATTTTTTATATTTGTCTTAAATAATCTTCTAGTTCTGATAGTTTTATCTTATTAGATAAATTCTCAATAAATATTTCATTAGAATAATTAAAAGCAAGAAATGTAGTATTATTAATAATTATTCTATGTGGCTCAATATAAGTTAAATTAGTCTTATCAATCTTTCTAATACTACCATTAATAATAGTAGGTTTATTATTAGTAAAATCACAAATAAACTCAATTTTCTTTCTTAACGATTCTTCTAATGATAGTTCTTCTTTAATAATATTTACCATAGTTCCATCCTTTCTTTATAAAGTAGGATAGTTTTTGTATTACTTCCAAGCTGACCTGTGGGAGTTCGAAACACAAAAAAACTAATCCAAATTGGATTAGTCATTTATCAAAACTCGAAAAGTTCGAGCAGATTTCACTATGGAGCGGATGAGGAGAATCGAACTCCCGTAGTCAGCTTGGAAGGCTGAGGTTCTACCATTAAACTACATCCGCATATGCATAGTTTTTTCAACTGACAATAACTAGTATATCAAAAAATACAGAAAAGTCAATATTTTTCTAGTATTTTTTTTGAATTTATGTTATAATTTAATAGTTTGTATGAGAGGTGTATATATATGAAAAAGAGAAATATAGCAATTATAGCACATGTTGATCATGGAAAAACCACATTAGTAGATGGAATTTTAAAATCATCTGGAATGTTTAGAGAAGGTGCTGATGTAAGTACTGTTTCTATGGATTCAAATGATTTAGAAAAAGAAAGAGGTATAACAATACTTGCCAAAACAACAGCCCTTGATTATAATGGATATCGTATCAATATTTTAGATACTCCAGGACATGCTGATTTTGGTGGCGAAGTTGAAAGAATTATGAATATGGTTGATGGTGCCATATTAGTAGTAGATGCATATGAAGGAGCCATGCCACAGACAAGATTTGTTTTAAAGAAAGCTTTTGAGGCTGGAGTAAAACCAATTGTTGTAATTAACAAAGTTGATAAAGAAAGTGCTAGATGTGCCAAAGTATTAGATGAAATTCTAGATTTATTTATAGAATTAGGTGCTGATGATGAACAATTAGATTTTAAAGTTGTATATGCATCAGCCTTAAATGGAACATGTTCCCTAGAAGATGATTTAGCATCTCAAAAAGAAGGTTTTGAACCACTTTTAGATTTAATAGTAGATGAAATACCAGCACCAACAGGAAGCAGTGATGAAGATTTACAATTTCAACCAGCACTATTAGATTATAATGAATTTGTAGGAAGAATAGGAATTGGAAGAGTAAGTAATGGTAAGATCAAAGTCGGAAGTATGGTCAGTTGTTGCAGATTAGATAATAGTATAAAACAGTTTAGAGTACAAAAATTGTTTGGATACTATGGATATGATAGAATAGAAATAGATGAAGCTGAAGCTGGAGATATTGTTGCCGTAGCAGGGCTTGCCGATATATCAGTAGGAGAAACTTTATGTGAAGTAGGAAAAGAAAATCCACTTCCAAAACTACATATAGATGAACCAACATTACAGATGACTTTTGGAACTAACTCTTCACCATTTGTTGGAAGAGATGGCGATATCGTAACAGCAAGAAAAATAGAAGAAAGATTAAATCGTGAAACTCAAAAAGATGTCAGTCTAAAAGTAGAACAAGCCACAAATGAGTCATTTTTAGTATCAGGAAGAGGAGAACTACATTTAGGAATATTAATAGAAAATATGCGTCGTGAAGGCTATGAACTTGAAGTATCAAAACCACAAGTAATAATTAAAGAAGAAGACGGTGTAAAAAAAGAACCTTACGAAGAACTACAAATTGATGTACCAGAAGATGTTGTAGGTGGTGTCATTGAAGAATTAGGACATCGTGGAGCTATCATGGAAAATATGTCTAATTTAGAAGGAACATCAAGAATAACTTATACAATACCATCTAGAGGACTTGTAGGATTTTCAAGTGTTTTTATGACATTAACAAAAGGTTTTGGAATAATGAGTCATACGTTTAAAGAATATCGTGAAAGTTCTAATTTAAATGTAGGAGAAAGAAAATTAGGAGTTTTAGTATCAATGGAAAATGGTGCTGCAACAGGATACTCAATTGGTAATTTAGAAGATAGAGGAACTATGTTTATAGAACCTGGTTGCGAAGTTTATGAAGGAATGATAATTGGTGAATGCAACAGAGAAAATGACTTAGCAGTAAATGTAGTTAAAGGAAAGAATTTAACTAATGTAAGAGCAGCAGGAAGTGATCATACTGTTGTGTTAAAGAAACCAAGAAAAATACCACTTGAATATGCCCTTGATTATATTAATTCAGATGAACTTGTTGAAGTAACACCAAATAATATAAGACTTAGAAAAAGAATTTTAAAAACAGAAGAAAGAAAGAAATTTGATGCTAAAAAAAATAAATAAGAAAAAAGCAACAAAAATGTTGTTTTTTTTAAATATTTTATTTATAATTATATTAAGGATAAGGTGATTAGATTTGACAAAAAAACAGAAACAAGAAGAATTATTTAGAACTCATGTAATAAATATAAATGAAATTAGAAAAGCAGAACAACAAGAAAATCAAATAAAATTACAAAAAGCAATAATTATATTGTTAATTATTGGTATGTTTTGTCTTGCAACAGGAATGGGTATAAAATTATATAATGATAATACAAAAGAAAATTCTATAGCAGTAAATAGATAATAAAAAAGCTTGCATAAATTATGCAGCTTTTTCCTTTTTTCTTAATGCTCTAATTTCTCTAGCAGTTAATCTACATTTTGTACCATCTTCTTTAGTAAAAACTTGTAAATTTAATTTTCTAGCTCTTTTAGAAGTATTTAAAGCATGAGAACGATCGTTACCTTTTAAAGGTTTTTTAATAGTTTCTTTTTTAGCCATATATAACTTCCTCCTTCCAAAAATTTCAAATTTAATACATCTGCTTATTAACTTTACCATAAAATAGCGTTTAAGTCAAATAAAAACAGGTAAAAACAGCATCTTTTTGTCAAATTTCCATAAAAATTAACAAAATCACTATAAAAATAAGCAATTTATTGATATAATATACAAATAAAAAAAAGAAGAGGCCTTTTTATGAAAAATAAATATAAAAAAATTGAAATAGACAAAATAATAAAAGTTGAAATAAGTGTTTTTAATATTTATAAAAAACTTTTAGAATTAGATTTATCCGGTAAAAAACAAAGTAAAGAATATTTACAATATTTAGATTACTTAACAACAGCAACAGAAGTAGAGGATAATTTAATAAAAGAAAGTGATATTTTAAATAAAAACTTAACAACAAAAATAGTTGATTTATTCTTAATAGTAAGTCAAAAGTATTCCAAACAAATTAATTTTTACGATGATGTAACAGAAAATACAATAGAAAATAATTTAATGGTAGCCAGAATAATTAGCAAAGCAATTAACAACAAATTTAGTAATATAGCAAAT
>JAZUAY010000155.1:0-4280 GCA_045638205.1 Bacilli bacterium | reverse complement strand
TCATAGATTTCTAAAACATTATCAATTACTTCTTCTACTTCAGTATAATTGTTATCTTTGATAGCTCTTACTAATGCAAGTCCACCTTGTTCACCACTAACTTTAATAGCTTTTTCTCCATCAACATATTCTATTTTTGCATAACCTTCATTATTTTCTTCATCTGTAAAATAAAATTTAACTTTTCTAATATTATTCATAAATCTTCACCCTCTAATTATTTAAATATTCTTCTACTAACATAACATTTAGTGGTATATACATTTTCCTTTCTATTTGTAAAAACTGATTTTGCAGCGACATCATAATTTCTAACCTGTCTTACATCTCGATTACAATTTTCACCTGTATTTACTTTAGCTATTTTTTTATTATATTTATATACATCATAGATATATGATATATCATTACATATTTCACCACATCTTGAAAGGTCAAAACCTGCAAATTTATAATAGATATGATCTCCAAAATTTGGTGTCTGTTTTACATTTATTTGTCCTGTATATGTCCAAGAAGCAGTTGATGTTTTATTAATATTAATTATTTCTTCATAATTACCATCTGTTTTATATAATTGTCCTCTTATTTTGAAATAATTATAATTTTTACATACCGATAAATTTTCTGTACCTTTGAAAACTAACATTAATTGTTTAGCTGTATAAGTTTTATCTAAAGTTCCAACTAATACTCTTTTACTTGTAAATCTTTCAAAATTATTTTGTCTTACATTATTACAGTCAGTTTCAGTATAATTTGTCCATAAACTATTATTTTGTGTTATAGAGTTTTCAGCTTCTCCTTCAGTAATTTCCTCGCTAGCATTATTACTACTACTGTCATTTTCATCATCTTCCTTTTTATCTTTTATAATTTCTGATTTGCTATCTGCGTAATCATCTTCTAAAGTAGAAATTTCATCATATTCTTTAATACATAGTGTAGTATCTTTACAATAATCAAATGTTCCAACATGTTCTAGTATATAATCTTTTTTCTTACCACATTTAAGATAAGCTTTTAATAAATAATCACTATCTAATTTAGTTATTTTAACATAACTCTTATCAATATCACATTTAGTATTATTATATTTAAGTTTAGTTACTAATTTTTTATCTTCTAATTCTTTTAAAGTTACTTTCTTACTTTTACCAACTTTTTTTGGAATGTTTTTTTCATTAAAGTATAATAAGGATGCATTAGTAAGTTTTTTAAGATTAGATTTTAATGTATTTTTGATAGCAACTTCTTTAATATCAGTTTTTATCTTTCTATTATTAGGTTTATATAATAATAAATTAGGTATTAATAGTACTAATAATATAATAATAGCGACTATAATTATTACTTTATAAAGTATTTTTCTTTTAGTAATATTTTGATGCTTATATGCACTATTAAACATTAAAACAGCACCCCCTTAACTGATTACATATTATACTACAAAATGCCTTAAAAGTCAACAGAAATAAAGAAAAAAGACATCAGAATGTTTAGTCTGAAATCTTTATATTACATTATTCTACTAATAACCATGGGTTATTAGCACTACCATCTCCTGATGAATCTGCCTTTGCTGTTGGTTTTAAGGATAGAATTGGTCTTATTCTACTATGAGATCCATTATCGCCTATAGAACCACTACCACATGGAGAAGTAACATAGAATGAAGCCTGACCGTATCTATTCAAACCTTGATGCCATGTTAGTCCATCATAATGTGTACCACAACTAGTATTTATATGTCTACTGCCTAAATAATAGGAATCATATGTCTCAGAACTTAAAGTACCATCAGGTTGAGTTGCTTTTAAGCTAGCTTCACCTCTAACTCCCATGGCATTAGTAACTAAGTCAACATCTACTTGATAATAAGAATCGGCAGAGCATAAATTACTGCAAACATCTACAGAGTTACCTGGTGAACTACCAATAATTCTTGAGCCACTAGTAAAATTACTATTTTCATATTTTGATGCTATGGAATTTAAAATTTTCACATACTTTTTATAACTATTTTGACTGAACATATAAATAAAAGTACTTGATATATAATATGATACCATTTCTATATTTGTTCCATCATTTTTTATTATTACCCAGGTATTTAATTCACTGGGTGTTACACTTCCTGGACTATTACATGACGATAAACTACTTGAACCTGGGCATCCTGTATAATCATCCGATGAAGGATCCGTACTTGGTGTATAACTTCCTACATAACTTGGTGTCATTTGTACATAATCTCCTACTGCAAATTCTGTTGCTGGTACTCCTGCTGGTATAACATCTAACTGACTTGTATCACTTAAGCTTCCTATTGTTACTGTAACATTTGTTGTTCCTTCGTCTAATCCTTCTATTTCACAAGTTGTACTTCCAGTACAATTCTGTGGTATTGTAGCAACACTAGTGTTACTACTGCTCCATGTGATACTTGATATATCTCTTGCATCTGATGGAGTTACACTTGCTTGGAATATATGGGTTGCTCCTACTTCTATTTCTGCATCACTTGATAAACTTAATGATGATGCCAGTTCATTTTGTACTGTTACTACACTTGTTGCTGTGTGTCCTTTGGCATCTGTTGCTGTTATTGTAGTTGAACCTGCTACTAATCCTGTTACAGTGCATACTGCAGTAGCAGAAGTTGTTTCTATCTCTCCACTTGAGTTTGTACTTCCTCCACTACAACTTATACTTGCAATACTTGAATTACTATTACTCCAATATATTGTCTTATCTCTTGAATTTGATAAGTTTAGTGTTGCTGTTATTGTTGTACTACTATTTCTATCTATTGTAACATTTGGTTTATCTATACTTAGTCCTGTTGATTCTGGTTCTTGTATAGTTACTGTTATATTCTTTGCTATTGCACTTGGATTTGTTGCACTCTTTACTGTTAGTGTTGCGCTTCCTGCTCCTTTTGCTGTTACTTTTACTTTATTTGCAATTACACTTTTACTACTTCCTGTACCTGATGCATTAGCTTCTGTATACTTTTCTATATCTAAAACATCACTATCACTTGTTGTCCATTCAACTTCATTACTGTTGGCATTGGCAGGGGTTGTTCCTGCTTCTAGTATTGCACTACTTCCATCAATTGTTTCTCCACTTGCCTCACCTGGTGCTATTAAATTTAGTTCTGTTATATTATCTTCTATCTCTACTCCAGTTGGTTCTGGCTTATTGACTGTTACTACACAACTGGCACTATGGCCGTTAGCGTCACGCGCAGTGATTGTCGCTGTTGCTGTTGTTCCACTTATACTCTGGGCTGTTACATTTCCACTTGAGTCTACTACTGCTACATCTGTGTTACTACTTTCCCATGTCACACTCTTATTTGTTGCATAATCTGGTAGGACTGTTGCACTTAATTGTTCGCTTTCTCCTTCTTCTAGTGTCATACTATTTTTATTTAAACTTATACTACTTACATTAATATGTGAGTCTGTTCCATAGACATTTACTTTTATCGTAAAGAACTTACTTTCTCCTGTTACAATATAGTCTTCTGCTAACCACATTCTTAAAATATAATAATCTGTTCTTGTACTTGTTGTTGAGTCACTATGAAGTAACATCTCTCCTGCTGGTGTTCCTATCTCGGTTGTTGCATTAACCCCACTAAATCCTGTAGGTTCTAATACAGAAGAATATGTTCCCTCTCCTCCGCTGGTACTTTTTTCTAAATAAATTCTTACATCGTTGTTACCTAAAGTTGATGTATTGTCTTTCACTGCACTAACTTCATAACCAACTGCCGTATTATTTCCTGTAGTTACCGTAACAGTAAAACTAAATGTTCTGCCCTCACCTGTTAGTTGCTTACCATCATTATCTGATATTGGAAATGCATCTGTTAGTGTTATTCCATTTGTCGCTTCATTATAGTTCATTGTTATTGTTGATGTAGTTACTTTATTACTCTTAGTACCTAACCCAGTATAGTTAAATGCAGCATAAGTTATTCCTATTACAACAAGCACTATAAATAATAGTGCAGATACTGACATTATAGTCTCTTTTTTATTCACTTTTATCATATAAAACAGCCTCCTCTATTTTCTCAAAGTACGTTACTTTAAGAAAATGAAAAGATTTATTATTATATAACATGTAAAAAACATGTAAAATTTATTTGACCAAAATAAATTATATAAATTTAAGTATTCCAATTTATTTAAAAGTATGATAGAATCTATATTATAGAGGAACGTTCTTAAAGTAACGTACTTTACGAAATTTAAATCTTTATA
>JAZUAY010000154.1:0-3522 GCA_045638205.1 Bacilli bacterium | reverse complement strand
TCAATTTTTGTTATCTTTATTTTATTTTTTTTACCTGTTATTTCATAATACAATTCTTTATCTGGAAGTTTTCCTCTAGTTATGATGCCAGGACCTTGTTTATTCCAATAATATTTTGTAAATTCATCATAATTATCATCATTTTTTAATAAAAAACTAATTTTATTTTTACCTTCTTTTATATTGTTAAAAGTTAGTGTATTATTATTAACTGTAATATTGTCATCTTTTTCTTTTACATCATATAATTCTAGAGCATTATTATAATCATATCCATATATTGTTTCACCAACTATTCCTGTTGTTTTAGAAATATTCATATTAACACCATTTTGATAAGCAGTTGCTAATCTTTTTATTTCATTCATTTCTGTTTTGTAATTCTTATTTAAAACTATTTCTTTATCATCTGTGATATAAATATCAGTATCTTTATAATATTCTTTTATAATTAAATATTGTGTTGCAATATACCATTTGGTATCGGTATGATTTTTATATCCATATCCGAAATGTGCATATAATGCAGCAATACATTCTGGATCACTTAATGTATCTCCTCCTTGAAAACTCATTTCATTGTTAAATGATGATACTGCTGTTAAATAAGCAGGTAAATTATCATTATTTCTTTTTATTAATGACATTTCTTGCATATGACTCATTCTACCATTAGCGTATGTTGTTAAATATACACCTAAATTTTCATCTGCACTAAATAATTGTTCTGCATTTACGTTTTGAGTTAGCAAACTAATACTTATAATTGTCAATAAGAAAATTATTATTTTTTTCATAAAATCCCTCCTTTTTTCTTTTGACGACACATATTATAATAATAGAATATAATTGTTGCAAATGGGTAATTTGTTAAATTCGGCAAAAAAACTGCCTGAATTTGCTAAATTCCCTAGGGGAATTTGGCAAATTGGTGTATAATAAGGGGTAGAAAATGCTGATTTGGGGTGATTTTAAATGAAGGATATAGAAATTGCTAGAAATACTATAAAAAAAGATATTAGGGATGTTGCTACTAATCTTGACTTAGATGAAGATAAGCTTATATTATATGGTAAATATAAGGCTAAAATTAAAGATGTGGATAGTGATAAAAAAGGTAAATTAATATTAGTAACCGCTACTAATCCTACTCCTTTTGGAGAGGGAAAAACTACAGTAAGTATAGGTCTTGCTGATGGACTTAGAAAATTAAATAAAAATGCAATACTTGCTTTACGTGAACCTTCTATGGGACCTGTGTTTGGTATGAAAGGTGGAGCGACTGGTGGTGGCTATAGTCAAGTTGTGCCTATGGAAGATATTAACTTGCATTTTACGGGTGATTTTGCTGCAATTGAGGCTGCTAATAATTTGTTATGTGCTGCTATTGATAATCATATTTTTCAAGGTAATGAACTTGGTTTTCAAAGAACAGTATTTAATAGATGTGTTGATGTAAATGATAGAAGTTTGAGAGAGGTTACTACTCTTACTAGTAAAACTAGTTTTGATATAACTGCTGCTAGTGAGATTATGGCACTTTTTTGTTTAGCAGAGAATCTAGATGATCTAAAAACTAGACTTGGTAATATAATTATTGGTTATAATAAAGAAAATAAAGAAATTTACGCTAAAGATTTGAATGTAGTAGGAGCTATGCTTGTTTTACTTAAAGATGCATTTAAACCTAATCTTGTACAAACTCTTGAGGCTAATCCGGCGATTATACATGGTGGTCCTTTTGCTAATATTGCTCACGGTTGTAATTCTGTTGTTGCTACTAAATTAGCACTAAAATTAAGTGATATAGTTATAACTGAAGCAGGGTTTGGATCTGATTTAGGTGCTGAAAAATTTTTTGATATCAAATGTCGTAAATCTAAAATAAAACCTGATTTAGTTATAATTGTTACAACAATTAAAGCATTAAAGTATAATGCTGGAGTATCAAAAGATGAAGTATCCACAGAAAATGTGGAAAAAGTTGAAGAAGGTCTTGTTAATTTAAAAATTCATGTGGAAAATATGTTAAAATATAATTCTAATGTTATGGTTTGTCTTAATAAATATGAAACTGATTCTAATGCTGAGGTAGATGTTGTTTCTAATTATCTTGCAAATTCTTCAATACCTTTTGCTATTAGTACAGCTTATATTAATGGTGGATCTGGTGCTGTTGATCTATCACAAACAGTATTAAGTTTGTTAGAAAATGAAAATAATTTTAAAACTTTATATGATGATAATGATTCTATATTTGATAAAATTTCTAAAATTAGTAAAGAAATATATAGATCTGGTAATGTTGTGTATTCTGATGTTGCTAGTGGTAGAATTAAAGATTTAGAAGAAAAAGGCTTTGGTAATTTGCCTATATGTATTTCTAAAACACAATATTCTATTAGTGATGATCCTAAACAGTTAGGTGCACCTATTAATAATACTTTGCATGTTAGAGATGTTAAACTTTATAATGGTGCTGGCTTTATTACAGTTCTTACAGGTGATATTATCTCTATGCCAGGATTACCTAAAAAACCTAATTATGAAAAAATAGATTTTGTAGATAATAAAACTGTTGGTTTATCATAGGAGAGTGTTATGGGTACAATAAAACTAAAAAAAATAAATTTAGATAATATAAAAAACAAAGCAGAAAAAATGGTTCCTTTATCTGAACAAAGTGAGGAGTATAGAAAAATAGTTAATGAAGCAGATAGAAGAATTGAAGAAGCTCGTGATAGGGAAGGAAAGGCTTATATAAAAGCTAAACATTTTATTGCAAGATAAAAGATATCGGAGATTCCAATATCTTTTTTCTATTATGTTTCTGATGTTGCTGCTGGTGTTTCATTCTTTTGTTCAGTTTTTGGTTCTTCTTTTGGTGTTGGATTAATTATTTGTGGTTGAGCTTCATATACTTTTATTTCTCCTGTATATAATTTATCTTGATATTTAACTGTATATTGATAAGTTCCAGCCATATTAGTATTAACACCACTTAAATCTATTATTATTTTATCTTTTGCTTCTTCTGGAATAGTTTCAACTATGTAATCATTTATGTTAGTTGGTAAAGGTTTTCCTAATTCTATTGTTAAACTTTTTAATGTCATGTTATTAATTATTGGTAATTCCTTTTCTTTTACTGTAACTTTACCATTATATTTCTTTTTCTTATATGCTATTGTGTATGTATATTTTCCTGCTTCTGTTAAGTTAACTGAAGATGTATCAAGTTTAAATTTATTTATTTCATCTTGATCAAAATCATTTATATTTTCAATGTAGTCTTTAACATCAACGCTTAATGGATTGTTTATTTCAACTTCTATATCTTTTAATTTTGGTATTATAATATTTTTTTTACCAACTCTTTTTTGTATTACAGTAATTTTGTAAATTGTTTTTTTATTTTGGACTTTATTTAGTATAGCACTTGTAGTTATGCATATAAGTCCTCCTAAACTCAGAGAAATAATTAATATATTTATACCAATATTTTCTTTTTTAAATTTTTCT
>JAZUAY010000153.1:0-1667 GCA_045638205.1 Bacilli bacterium | reverse complement strand
TTTTTGAGTTATGTTTTTTAATTTAAAAATATTTATAAAAATCACAAAGTATCATATAATAGAGTTAGGAAAGTTATTGACTTTCCATATAAAAAGTGTTATAATATATAGCACATAGAAAATTATGTCACGGGATTGCATGGAGAAGGATTATACCGAGGAACCTATCAGTCAATCCAATATAACATCAAGAATAGCATGGAGAAGGATTATACCGAGGAACCTATCAGTCTATTCATTGTTAGAGGAACTCTATTTTTATAGAGTTCCTTATTATTTTGGAGGTAATTATGAAAAAAATATTAAATAAGACAATATATAACATTAATTTTAAAGGAAATGTAGGTTCTGAAATTAACAAAATACATCTTGGTTTAATATTTACTATGCCAGGTTTAAAAAATATGGTTTTTTGCATTCCGATGACTAGTCCAAAAGAAAAACATTTTAAAACTATTGATGATTTTAATAACAGGAATGGTAGAGAATTAAGATTTTTCAGTTGGTATTATCTAAAACAAACCGACTCTATACTAAAATTAGATCAAATGAAAACAATATCTAATTTAAGATTAATATCTAAATATAAGAGAAAAGGAGTAATTCAAACTATTAATAATATTGATCATTTGAAAATACAAAATAAATTAACAAAATATATAAAAGATATTTTAAAATAATAAAATATATTTTTATAAAATTGAGAAAAAACATTAAAAGAAAGATTATAATTGTAATTAATAAGTAGATTTGTTTCTACTTTTTTTCATAATAAAACCCTTATAAAATAAGGGCTTAATAATTAATATTGGCTGCTCCAGTTAGATTCGAACTAACGCATCGTGCGGTCAGAGCGCACTGCCTTACCACTTGGCTATGGAGCAAAATAATTTACTATTTTATAATACAATAAAATTATAAATTAATCAAGAAAAAAAGACTAATCATTTTTCTGTGTTGCAGAAATTTTTATAGTCTTTTTTAATACTTTATTTGTAGCATCTTTAGTAAATGTATTTTCATCTAGCCAAAGTCTTATTGTAAATGTTGATTCTCCATCTTTATCCAAACTACCTGCTACAATCTTGCCTTCTTCTAGTGTTGAAAGAAAATCAGTTTTAACACTTTCGCCATCTCTTTCTATATTATATTTAACATATTTTTCATCTAATTTATCTTCACCACTATTTAGATCTTTATCAACTAAACTAATTGTATAATTACTAGATATACTTCCTCTATTAGTTACTTTAAATGAATAACCCTCAGAACTTAAAGCATCTTGATCTCTAAGTGGAATTACGTCTGTTAGAGTTATTTCTTCACTCTCACCTTTATCAAATTCAAGATTTAATGTACCTGCTTTAATTCCAACCGTTTTATCACTTGTTTTTGTAACGGTATACCAGGCATAACTAGAATCAATTAACACGACTAAAATCATTGCTATTACAGCAGTTAGAACAGCAACTTGTTTTCTAGCATTAAAATTTACATTATTTCCTCTTTTCATATTGTTCACCTATCATACATACATAATAACATAAATTTAATTAACTTTCCACAAAATTAGTAATTTTTTCTAACATTTTTTTACTTTTTAAGTAAACTCCTGTATACTTATCATAATATTCACTTAAAAAGAAATTAATTTCTTTTAAATTTCC
>JAZUAY010000152.1:0-9089 GCA_045638205.1 Bacilli bacterium | reverse complement strand
ATTATTTTGATTCACACTATTATTATTTATATTATTATTCATAATAAACCACCTCTTTTTATTCTTTTTATCTTAAACTATCTATTTTTTCTTGAAAATTATCACTATTTATTATATAACTTCCACTTACAACCATATCTGAGTCACGACAATATTTTATTGTGTTGTTATTAACACCACCATCTATACTTATAATAGGATTTATATTATATTCTTTACAGATTTTTTTTATTTCTTTTATTTTATCCACAGTAGAAATTATAAATTCTTGTCCACCATAACCTGGTTCAACACTCATTATAAGTATTTCTTTTATTAAAGGTAAATATGGTATTATATCAGCAACTGGTGTTTTTGGACTTATTGCTAGCCCTGGATTAACATGAAATTCACTAATGTATTCTAAATTACTTTTTACATCTTTACTTTCTACATGAATAATTATTGCTTCTGTATTTAGTGTAGCATACTTTTCTATATAACTTCTTGCATCTTGAACCATTAAATGAACATCTAATCTTTTATCTGTATATTTATATATTTTACTCATTTCTCTAAATGGCATTGTTTTGTTAGGAACAAATTTACCATCCATAACATCAACATGAATAAAATCTGTGTCAGTATCATTTAACTTTTTTAAATCTTTAGCTGGATTTTTACTACTTAAAAATGAGGTTGCTATTAACATTTTTTCCACTCCTCTATAAATTTTAGATAATCATCATATCGCTGTTTTATTATTTTGTTATCTTCTACTGCTTTTTTTACATTACATTCTACTTCATTTGTGTGAGAACAGTCTTTATAAATGCAGTTATAATTATTAAACTCTATAAAAGCATTTTTTATTTCTTCTTTTTCATATATAGAAAAATCTATGCTTGAAAATCCTGGTGTATCAACTACTTTTCCTCCACATACATCATATAGTGATACAACACGTGTTGTGTGTCTACCTCTACCTAATGCATTACTCACTTCTCCTATTTTTAATGCTAAATTTTTATCTATTTTATTTAATAATGTTGATTTACCTGCTCCTGTTTGGCCTGTAAAAACTGTAGTTTTGTCTTTTAATAATTTTTTTAATTTATCAATTTCAGTATTATATAAAACCTTATAACCTATTTTTTTATAATAATCTAATTTTTTATTTATATCACTTAATTCTTCTTCACTTACTAAATCCTTTTTTGTAATACAAATAATTGGTTCTATATTTTTAATTTCTAATATTGTTAAAAATCTATCTAATAAATTAACTGAAAATGAAGGATTTTTTAAACTTATTACAACAATTCCACTATCTACATTACTAACTTTAGGTCTTATAAGCTCATTTTTTCTAGGTAGTATTTCTTCTATTAATAACTTGTCTTTAGAAAAAAGGCAAAAATCTCCAACTAATGGAGTTATTTGCTTTTTCCTAAATACACCTCTTACTCTGCATTTATATATTTTTTTATCCACAGCTACTGTGTATAAGTTGCTAACTATTTCTATTATTCTGCCTTCTGTCATATTAATTATTATTCCTTACTTGAATTTGTATTTGAGTTATTTCCTGAATTATTTGAACCATTTTGTGATGAATTATCTTTCTTCTCCTCTTGTTTTTTACCTATTTTTATTGTTACAGTATCATTGTTTTTTACTGTAGATCCACTTGGACGTGATTGACTTATTATTTTATCAACTAATGTGGAATCACTTGTTTCTTGATAATCAACATTTAATGTTACACAATTTTCATTTGCCCAACTTGCTGCTTCATCCCCACTCTTGCTATAGAAATTAGGGAATGTTACTGGTGCTAAAATTTTTAGTGTTATAGCATCTCCACTTTTTACTTTAGAACCACTAGCAAGTGATTGCCATACAATTACATCTTGTCCTATATATTTACATGTATCAGCAGTTGGTTCTTCTTTTGTTTGTGTAATCTTAAGTCCATATTTTTCAAGAGTTGCTGATACTTCATCATAACTTTTGCCTACATAATCTTCTAATGTATATTTTTTAACACCTTTAGATTTATATAAAACTATTTTAGTTCCTTCTTTTACTTTTTTACCAGATTTAGGATTTGTTTTTATTATCTTACCACTTTTTACTTTTTTATCATATATACCTTTAACATTTTTGACTTTTAAACCTTTACTTGTTATTTTTTTCTTAGCTTTACTTACTGTTAAGCCTTTGACATTTGGAACTGTTGTTGTTTTTGGTTTATTAGCCTTTGGTACTATTAAGAATATTGCAAGGAATAGAATTATTAAGAATGCTGCAACACATGATAAAATAATGATTATTTTTTTATTTTTCTTGTCTTTTTTATCATCTATTTTTTGTGCTATTTCATCTTCTTCCTCTTCTAAATCTTCTAACTTTTTAATCTGTTTTGTATTTTCTTCATGTTCTGGATATTTATATATATATCTTGCTTCATTAATTCTATCATCATCTAATACTGTTAGTAAATCATCATGCATCTCTGTTGCATCATTATATCTATTTTTTGGATTTTTTGCAGTTGACTTTAATATTACATTATAAACAGACATTGGAATAGATGGATTATCTTCACATAAATCTGGTATTGCTTCTTTCATTTGTTTAAGTGCAATTTCTACAGCATTATCACCTTTAAATGGTAGTTCTCCTGTTAATAATTCATAAAAAATTATTCCCATTGAATATATATCACTTTTAATTGTTGATCCCTTACCTGCTGCTTGTTCTGGTGGTAAATAATGAACTGAACCCATTACTGAATTAGTTTGAGTAAGTTGTGTAGAATTAAGTGCCATAGCAATACCAAAGTCTGTTATCTTGATATTACCATCATCTTGGATCATTATATTTTGTGGTTTTAAATCACGATGAATAATATATGAATCATGTGCATGTGCCATACCATCAGTTAGCTGTAACATTATATCAATTGATTCGCTTAGTGTTAATGTGCCTCTTCGTTTTAATAATTGTTTTAATGTTTGGCCTTCAATATATTCCATGACTATATAGTACATGCCATCATCTTCACCAACATCATACATCTCAACAATATTAGGATGAGAAAGAGAAGATGCTGATAAAGCTTCACGTTGAAAACGTCTTACAAATTTTTCATCATTTGATAAATCACCTCGTAAAACTTTAACTGCTACTTTTCTATCTAAAATAGTGTCATATCCTAGATAAACATTAGCCATACCACCTTCACCAATACTACGAATTATTTCATATCGTTCATTTATTTTTTGCCCCTTCAATACCACTATACGTCACCTTCTTCTAACTTTAAATAACAAACAGAAATATTATCTGTTCCACCCCTGTTATTAGCTTTATGTATTAGTTTGATAACTTTATCTTTTGGACTATTATCTTCTAATAATACTTTTTCTATTTTACCTTTATCAAGCATATTAGTTAATCCATCACTACATAATAGAATACTTGATATATCCATATCACAATCAAATATATCAACATCAATTGGATCATTTGCTCCTAATGCTTTCATTAAAACATTTTTCTTTGGATGATCTTTCGCTTCTTCTTTTGTAAGTTCTCCAGCACTTACTAATAAATTAACTAAAGTATGATCATATGTTACTTTACGAAGTTTTCCTTCTTTCATAACAAATCCAGAACTATCTCCAATATTTCCAAATAATATATATTCTTTAGTAACTATAGATAATACTAAGGTTGAACCCATACCTTTACTTTCCTCATGAGTTTTTTCATATTGAAAGATTAATGAATTTATTTCATTAACACTATCTCTAATCCAATCAACCGCATTTTTCTTATCAAGTCCTCTAAACGTTTCTTTGAAATGTTTCCCTAAATAGTTAATAGCAATTGATGATGCAATCTCACCTGCAGAATGACCTCCCATTCCGTCTGCTACTGCCATTAAATATTCATTGTCCTCATTTTTAATTATTATTAAGCTGTCTTCATTATGATCTCTAACCTTACCGGCATCTGTTAAATAATATGTTTTCATAGTTCCTCCTTTTTGCTCCTAAGTTGTCCACATGCTGCACTTATTTTTGAACCAAATTCTTTTCTTATTGTAACATTTATCCCATTCTTTTTTAGTATATCATAAAATTTCATTATTTTAAATACTTTCGTTCTTTTATATCCAATATTTTCTGTTTCGTTGTATGGAATTAGATTTACATAACAATTTTTTCCTTTTAACAAGCCACTTAATTCTTGTGCTAGGTTAATACTATCATTAATACTATCTAACATAATATATTCAAAAGTTACTCTTCTATTAGTTTTATCTATATAGTAATCTATCGCTTTCATTAATTCACTTATAGGATAAACTTTATTAATAGGCATAATTTTATTTCTAACTTCATCATTTGGTGCATGTAGGCTGATTGCTAAATTAACTTGAAAGTTTTCTTCACTAAATTCTTTTATTTTAGGAACAAGACCACAAGTTGATACTGTTATATGCCTTGAGCCAATTTGCAAACCATTAGGACTATTAATTATTTTAATCATATTTATAACATTATCATAATTATCAAAAGGTTCTCCTATTCCCATAACTACAACATGACTAATTCGTTTTTTTATTTCTTCTTCTATTAATAGAATTTGCATTACCATTTCTCCGGCTTCAAGATTTCTTACTTTTTTTCTTCTTCCAGATTCGCAAAATTTGCATCCCATATTACAACCAACTTGACTTGATATGCAAATACTTGTGCCATAGTCATGATACATTAATACCGCTTCAATATGTTCATTGTCATTAAGCTTAAATAAATATTTATTTACGTCTTCATCTTTTTCTATGTTTACTAATTCAATATTACCTATTAAAAAATCACTTTCTAATCTTTTAATAACACTTTTTTTAATATCAGTCATTTCTTGAAAACTCTTTACTTTTTTTTGATATAACCAACTAAAAACTTGTTTAGCTTTAAATTTCTTTTCACCTAAACTTTCAAAATATTTTTCTAAATCTTCCAATGTATAATCATATATATTCATAAGTTCCACTTCCTACATATATAATATCATAAAAATTAATATTACTAAACATTTTTAAGAAATTATTTCAAAAAAATAAAACAAAAGTATTTACAAACGTATATTTTGGTAATATAATAAAAACAAAAAAGGAGGATTACAAAAATGAAAAATGAGATTAAATTATTTGAAAATCAAAATATTAAATTGGAGGTGAATGTAAAAGACGAAACTGTATGGTTGAATGTTAATCAAATGGCATTATTATTTGATAGAGATTCAAAAACTATTAGAAAACATATTGATAATGCACTTAAAGAAGAACTTGATAATTCAACTGTCGCAAAATTTGCGACAGTTCAAAAGGAAGGTAATAGAAATATTAAAAGAAATATTGATTATTACAACTTAGATATGATAATTAGTGTTGGATATCGTGTTAAATCTAAAAATGGTATTATTTTTAGAAAATGGTCTAATAAAGTATTAAAAGATTATCTATTAAAAGGTTATGCAGTGAATAAGAAAAGATTAGAAAAATTGGAAAAGACTGTTAAATTAATTGATATTGCATCAAGAATTGAATCAAATGATACTAAAGAAGTTATCAATGTTATTAACAGATATACAAAAGCTTTAGATCTACTTGATGAATATGATCATCAAAAAATTAAAAAACCTAAAGGTAATAAAGTAAATGAAATTATTACTTATGAAGAATGTATTAAAGTAATTGAAGAATTAAGATTTAATGAAGAAAGTAAATTATTTGCTCTTGAAAGAAATGAAGGACTAAAAGAAATATTGGGTGCAATATATCAAACTTTTGATAATAATGATGTGTACCCTACTTTTGAAGAAAAAGCATCTAACTTTCTATATATGTTAGTAAAAAATCATGTATTTATAGATGGTAACAAAAGAATTGCTGCTACTTTATTTATATACTTTTTAAATTATTATAATAAACTTTATTTAGATGGTAGGCAAATTATAGACAACAATACTTTAGTTGCTATAACTTTATTAATAGCAGAATCAAATCCAAAAGAAAAAGAAATGATTGTAGATTTACTTATGAATTTATTAAGTTAGGAAAAAGTTGGCAAAAATTATGCCAACTTATTTTATTACTTTAACATCATTTTCTTCTATCCTACCATATTTTGAATAATTAAAAGTTAATTTATAACTATTTATATTTTTATCAAGCATATTATAATAACTTGATAAATCCATATCAATACTTTCAACTATATTTTTATTCACATGGATTGTAATAGTATTAACTAAACTATCATCATCACCATTTTTGTTATCAATATTTGTTAGTATTGAAGAATTGGTTATTTCGTAAATATAGTCAAAATTTTCTTCATCAAAATAATCATTTCTAGATATATAGGTTCCATGTACTAATAATTTATCTATATTTTCATAATCTATAAATTTGTAAAATTCAATAGGATTATTAGTATTTTTCCATTCTAAAGTATTTTTATTTTTTATATAAAAATTAGTATCATTAATATAATAATTACTGCTTTCTATACCACTTTTGTTAAAAAGCATCATATTATTATATCTATCACCATCATAATTTGTTTTTATTCCATTTCTTTCTAGTGAATAAATAAAATGATAGTTATTACTTTCAAGTTTTTCTAAATTAAATTCATGCTTATAACCAGTATTATCTTTTGTTAGTTTAGAAATTTTATTATTATTAAAAGAACTTCTAAGTAATAAAATTATAACTACAAAAAAGATTAGGTAAAAAGCAAAAAATGTTAATCTTTTTATATTATCATTTTCTTTTAAATCATTCATATATTTCACCTATTAAATTAGAGGCTCCATTTACATAGTTTTTAGCAAGTGTTCTTTTTTTACCTTCGTTCTGTAAATCTGTAATTACATAAATATAATCTTTACATTTAACCCCTATTCCATCTTTATATATTTTAATAATTTCACCTGGTTTTCCAGATATATCAGTTTTATCTACATATCCATTATATATTTTTACAGTTTTTCCATTTAGTTTAACATAGCCCCCTGGTTTTGGAGAAATTCCTCTTACATGATTAAACACTTCTTTCGCAGTTTTATTAAAAGAAATATGTTCATCATCTCGTGAGATATTATATGCAAAAGTCACTTTACTTTCATCTTGTTTTATTCTATCATTAGTACCATTTATTATGCTAGGTAATACTTCTATTATAAAGTCTTTTGCTAATATACTAAGTTTTTCAGTTAATGTTTTTTTATTATCTTCGTCCATTATTGGAATTTTCTTTTCTGCAATGATATCGCCATTATCCATTAATTTATCCATATACATAATTGTAATTCCAGTTTCTTTATCACCATTTATTATTGACCATTCTATTGGTGCACCACCACGATATTTTGGTAAAAGTGAGGCATGAACATTTATACATCCTAATCTTGGATAATCTAAAATCTCACTTGGTATTATTTGACCATATGCTGCAGTTATAATTAAATCTGGTTCTAAGGCTAATATTCCTTCATATTCTTCTTTAATTTTTTTTGGTTTTAATAATCTTATATTATTTTCTACTGCTAAATCTGAAACTGGTGTTGCTGTTAATATTTTCTTACGACCAACTAATTTATCAGGTTGGCTTACTACACCAACAATTTCTATTTCCTTATATTCTAATAATGATTTTAATATCTGAACACTAAAATCAGGTGTTCCCATAAATACAACTTTTATCATTTTAGCCTCCATACATAACAAATGTTAATATTATTCCAAGTGATAAACAAATTAAACTAAGAAACATAAAGATTGTCACATAACCATAAGAATTCATTTTAACAGGATTTTTAATTGTAGTTTTATTATCATCAAAGTTTTCTATTTTTAAAACTTCTAAATCATCTTCTAAAAGTTCGATATCATTTGCTTTTACTATATTTCCTGTTAGATAATTATAATTAGGTAATCTTACAATTTCTAAAAATTCAGGTTTAATATCATTTTCTAATTCAAAAGATATATATCTACTTTCTGTAACCATAGCGACAGCTTCATTTATGTCTAAATTTTTAAGTTCCTTAATTATTTCTTCAATGTCTTTTAAATAATTTCTATTCAAATAACTTCTTTTAATAAAAGCTAAAATGCTTTTACTACCATTAACTTTATTTTCAAAATATACATCTAAAAAATTATTTATAATAAGTGCTTCATCTTTTTTACTTATATGTTTACTTTTGCTATATTTTATAAAATTATCTCTAAATGTATTTATATTTTTATCATAAAAACATGAATTATCATATTTTTTATTATTGAAAATATTACTTTTAGCAAGTTTTTCTATATAATCAGGTCCTAAATAACTAAAGTAACTTCCCACTACTAAACTATCAGTTATACATGCTTTTTTTCTAGTGAAGATGCATTTTCTAGCATATTTTCTAAGTACATAGTCTACTTCTTCTAATCTTGAATCAACAACATTACCGGAACTTTTAATGCCGTTTATTAATAAAGAATTATAGTTAGATTCGTTACAACCAAAATAAAAGTAACCATCAACAATGTATCTCTTATAAATATATCTTAATACTTTCTCTTTATTTTGAATATTTTTAGCATTTTTTAAATCTTGAATTTTTAATGTGTATTTTATAATAATAGAATTAATACCTTTTTTTATATTTGGATAATTATTCATTTTTCTAAGAATAATCTCTAAATCTCTAATATAACTATCAAAATATCTGGCATCATCTATTATAATTAAATATTTGAATAATGCATCTATTATTAGAAATAATATATATTTGCTTTTAAAAATATAATTATTGTCAAATTGCATTGGAATAATGTCTTGATTATAATTTCTAGATAATGCTCTTTTGATCATTTCTTTTACATTTGGTTTTTCTAATATACTAAGAAACTTACTCTCCATATTTTCACCCCATTATAATTTTATTATATCTAAAAAATTATAATTTGTACATAGTTTTTATAAATGTCTAGGATTAAAATTTAAATCAATTGTTATTTTACTATTACTTTT
>JAZUAY010000151.1:0-9961 GCA_045638205.1 Bacilli bacterium | reverse complement strand
TACTAATCATTTTTTATTCTCCTTTAATACTGTAACATAATGAATATTATTAAAATCTTCCTTACTTTTTATATGTAAAGTTTTACTAAGATTATACTTATCACTTTTAATACTTTTAACCTCACCTACATAAATACCTCTAGGAAACAAACCACCTATACCACTAGTTGTCACAACATTACCTGGACTAACTTGTAAATCTTTACTAACACCTGTTACTTTAACAGTTCCATCTTTTTTATTATAACCTGATAAAATTGCATAGCTATCTCCACTATCAGTTGCAATTGAAACCGAAACTTTATAGTTTAAATCATCTGAAGTAATGAGTTTAACTTCACTTGAATTATAAGTAACTTTAGAAGTTTTACCAACCAAACCATTTTTTGTAACAACAGCCATATCTTTTTTAATACCATCATGACTTCCTTTATCAATTGTAATAGTATTAAACCAATAGCTCTTATTTCTATTAAGAACAGTAGCATTAACTATTTTATATTCAGTAAGTGTTTTATTAAGTTGTAAAGTACTCTTAAGTTCCTCTATTTCTTTTTCTAAAGAAGAGTTCACATTCTTTTGAATAGTATAACTTTTTGACTGATCAACATTCTTTTCTTTATTTAAAGCGGTAAATGGATACATTATAATTTTTTCAGTAACAATAACAATATCCTTAAGTCCTTTTTCAGGAAAGAACATTTCACGAGTTAAAATTAAAGATATAAAAATTAATATTATAGTAACAACTACAATACCAACATTTAATAATCTCTTTTTATTTTTATCACTAATATACATAGAATCACTCCAAACACATAAATATTATAGTATAAAATTATAATTTAAACAAGATAAATTACTAGTTTATTACCATTTCTTCATAACTAGATAAAATAATAGAACAAATTGATTTAATTTCTTCATCACTACTACTCTTTTTAAGCATTTTATCAAATTCTTTCAAATTATTTAAAAACATTTCGTCATCTATATACTCTTCTTTTAAATACAAGTTATAACCAAGATCATTATATATTCTACTAATTTTTTTCAAATTACTTTTATACTTACTAATACCAACATAAACATAATAATTATTTTTTTCTTTAACAACTAATAAATCATCTATATCTTTAACATCTTCTTTAATACTTTCTTTACTATCATATACACCAAGTTGTAAAAGATAAACAGTATTATCACTCTTAGTATAAGCATAAATATTGCTAATCTTGTCATAAATAATTTTACCACTAACACAACCAAGAACTACAGTTATCAAACACATAAAAAATATCTTTCTCATATTATCACCTATTAATAGGTTATCATATGGAAAGATATTATTTTGTCGAATTATCAATAAAATTTTTATTTTATTCTAATAAAGCTAATTTGTAAATCGATACAGTATTAAGTCTTTTTACATAACCATAATACGAAGTTAAAGTAATATTATTAGAATTTTTTGTAGCAGTACCAGTTGTTGAATTGCTATAATTATTCTGAAGATTTGCTAAATTAAAGACACCATCATTTAAACTAAGATCAGTAATATCTGAATAATTTATTTCAATATCATGGATAGCACCATCACAATTGGATATATTTATATAACCTTTTTCAATCGAACTTGTATTAGAAGCATATGCCCAACTACCTGACCAAAAATAAAGAGCTACTCCATATTCAGTTACTGCTGCAGAACATGTATATTCAATAAAAATTTTTGAATAAGCATCATTATTTAATGAATTTGAACTTTTCATAGTGCTTCCACCATAATTTAGATGTTGATTAGGATATGATGTATTATTATTTAATATCCATCCTCCTGTTATATTAGTATATTCTTCACCTTCGTTATATAACCAAAGTATTGAACTTTCAACATTCAAAGTAAAACTATCTGTTCTATTACCACTGTTTGTGGTTGCTGTTATCGTTGTTGTTCCTTCACTTATGGCATTAATTACTCCTGCTTGTGTAATTGTTGCAACTGATGTATCGCTACTACTCCATGTAACTGTTGTATCATCTGCTCCTGCTGGTATGACATTTACACTTAATGCATGATTACTATCAGGTTCCATTTTATTGTCTTCTGGTTTATTTCCTATTGTTACACTTGTTGGTAATAATGCACTTATATTAACTTGTGATACTCCACATATATTACTTGATGTACATGCTCTTACTGTTGATGCTGAAGATGTAATAGCACTTGCTGTTATAGTGCATGTACTACTTCCTGTTGTACAATCATTTCCTAGTGTTACATAATTATCTGTTGCTCCTGCTCCACTATTTTGTCCCACACTCCATGTAACAGTATCTAAATCTCTTGGATCACTTTGTAAATCACTGGTTGTTCCACTTAAACTATAGATATACTCTTGTGTCCTCTGCAGGCTTACATCACTTCCTATTGATACACTAGATGCTTGACTTGCTACTACTGTTATAGTACTTGTTGCTGTATGTCCCTCTGCATCTTTAGCAGTTACTGTTGTTGTTCCTTTACTTAATCCTGTTAGGCTACATACTGCAGTTGATGAAGTTGTAACTATTTCTCCACTTGAGTTTGTATTTCCTCCAGTACAACTTATACTTGCAATTGTTGAATCACTATTACTCCAATATATTGTCTTATCTCTTGAGTTAGTTGGTGTTAAGGTTGCACTTAACCCAGTATTATCTCCTCTATCTAGTGTTACTGTACTTTTATCTATTGTTATTCCCTCTACTATTGGGTCTAGTATTTCCACACTTATTTCTACTACATCTGCATCTGGATTAGTGGCACTTTTTACTGTTAGGGTTGCAGTTCCCGGTCCTACTGCTCTTACTCTTACTTTATTTGCTACTACACTTTTACTACTTCCAGTACCTGATGCATTAGCTTCAGTATACTTTTCAATATCTAAAACATCACTATCACTTGTTGTCCATTCTACTTCATTTGAGTTGGCATTGGCAGGAAGAGTTCCTGCTTCTAATATTGTATCTCCACCTGTTATTAATTCTATCTCTTCAGGGGAACCTACTACTTCTACTCCTTTTGGAACTGGCTTGTTTACTGTAACAACACAACTTGCACTATGCCCATTAGCATCACGTGCTGTGATTGTTGCAGTTGCAGTTGTTCCACTTATACTTTGGGCTGTGACATTACCTTCACTATCTACTACTGCTACATTTGTGTTAGATGAAGTCCATGTCACACTTTTATTTGTAGCATAATCTGGTAACACTGTTGCACTTAACTGCTCGCTTTCTCCCTCATCAAGTGTTAAATTATTTTTATTTAAACTGATTCCACTGGTATTTATATGTGAATCTGTTCCATACACATTTACTTTTATTGTAAAGAATTTACTTTCGTCAGTCACTTGATATTCTTCTGCTACCCACATTCTTAAGATATAATAATCTGTTCTCGTACTTGTCGTACTATCACTATGTAGTAACATTTCTCCAGCAGGTGTTCCTATTTCTGTTGTTGCATTAATAGGACTAAATCCAGTAGGTTCTAACACAGAAGAATATGTTCCCTCCGCTCCACTACTACTCTTCTCTAAATATATTCTTACATCGTTATTTCCTAAAGTTGATGTGTTGTCTTTCACAGCAGAAACTTCATATCCTACTGCTGTATTATTCCCAGTTGTTACTGTCACAGTAAAAGTAAATGT
The DNA here is from genome assembly GCA_045638205.1 of Bacilli bacterium. GTDB lineage: Bacteria > Bacillota_I > Bacilli_A > RF39 > UBA660 > UBA2730. The sequence goes on along the minus strand of JAZUAY010000151.1, from coordinate 6,263 downwards.
TCTCCCTTCTCCTGTTAACTGTTTCCCATCACTATCACTTATAGGCATTGCATCTGTTAAGGTTATTCCATTTGTCGCTTCATTGTAATTCATTGTTATTGTTGATGTTGTAACCTTATTTGATTTTGTACCTAATCCAGTATAATTAAATGCCGCATAAGTTATTCCTATTACTGCTACTACAATAAATAATAATGCTACTATTGATACAATTAAATTTTTTCTTTCACTATTTTTGGTCATTTTTTTAATTTTCTCTATCATAGACTTCTACCCTTTCCTATTTACTTAAAGTTAGTAACTTTAAGTAAATAGAAATAATTCTTTTGTAAAATTAAAAACAAAATAATTTGACCAAAATAAATTAGGTGTATTTAGGGGTTCCAATTTATCAAAAAGTATGGTAAACTAATACTATAAATAGGAAAATCTTAAAGTTACTAACTTTACGAAAGTAACATCATTATAATATAAGGACTTTAGATAATATTTATGAATTATTGCATTCTTATTTACAAAGAATAATTATTGTGATAACATTATACATGTAAAGTATGTAAAGCAAAAATTTACATATAATAAAAAAGGAACCAATCCAGTTTTCCAATGTTGGATGGATCCTCATTAGTAGAATTTCCACCTCACAAGATGTGTTAGGTGGTATTTTTTATGCTACTCTAAGATGAATATCAAGAAAACATTACAGTTTTATTAATATTAAAATTATAATAAATAATAATGTAAAGATTATCATTAGTTGTGAAATTAGTATAGTATTCTTACGCATCATTACCATCCTCCTTATAATTTTTAGTTATAAAGAGAATCCACCCAATTACTGAATTAGTTCCTATTTATATTTTAACAAACATATATATTATTGTAAACTCGAACAATATCATTTTTTAAACTTGTTTTTTTATTAATTTAGAAAAGTAATAAGCTCCATCATCACTTTCAGTGAAAACATAACTAAATACTCTCATCTTTTTATTTTCTTTATTAGTAACTCTAACAACTAAAGTTAAATTATTTCCTTGCTGATATACTTTTTGTAATGAATTTTCATAGGTGTTACATTTACTTGTATTATCATAAAAAGTCTGATATGCATAACTAGAATTTTTATCTAAATATAAATATCTTGCACCATTACCTACTTGAAAATCAGCATTTTTGTAACTACCACTACCAAACATTTTAATAACTTGATTTTTTAATTCTTCTTCATTAATAACAAAAGTTGTATTATTAGTATCATCACTATTGTTATTCTCTCCACAATACCAAAGTCCAGCTACATCATTTGAATGAAGTGCATCAGGAAAACTTGCACAATTTTTAGCATTAATATGTTTGTTTTTTAATTGTAAATATGCTAAATAATTCTTATTTTCATGAGTTAAATCACTTAAAGTTACAACTTCTTTTGTATCATATAAAAAACTAATTTGATCATAACAACCATCCAAATTAATATAATCATATAAAGTTTGTACAACTAAACTTGTCTTATTAACAGTCTTTCTACGTGCATATTCTTTTACAGGATCTACTTCTTCTTTATTAAAGAACTTATCATATAAAAGGTAAAAAGTTGTACCCATAAATATTAATAATAATAAAATTGTAAGCAAATTAGATCCACCATTATTTTTAGCCTTCTTTTGTTTTTGATTTATATTATTATTTACTGAAGGAGGTACTACATTATTAGACTGTGGTACTACATTAGAAGTAGTTACATTATTAACACTATTAGGTTGTACTACTTGAGTATTATTTGAACTAACAGTAGTATTACTTTGAGTATTATTAGGAACTTGATTATTAACATTTTGTTGATTAATTACTCGGCTCTGTACGCCACTAGATACAACAGTACCATTTTCTGTTTGTTGTGGAGGAATTATAACACCTGGAATATTCATAGTAACTTTATTTTTATCATCATTATTCATATACACACACCCTTTATTTTATATAATTATTATACAAAAGATATTTTACTATTTCAAGAAAAAAAAGATTAAATATTTTTTATTAATCTTTCATAAATAGGTTTTAATATTTCATTATATCTAAATTTTAAAACCTCATAATAAACTTTTCTTTGTATCTCACTTAAAACCACTAATCCATCATATTCTAAAGGTACATCATCAAAAATAGTCTTAATCTTTTCCATATCAATTCTTTTAAATAATCTTATTATTGCCTTATTACAATCATCATTCTCCATACTCTCAATAAATTTAAGCGGATTAATTACTTTATCATTTTTTCTAAATATACATACAGAACTTTCATATGCCATTTGTCTAAATTTAAAAGTATCTTTATACATATTACTTAATTTAATATCATCACTTTTGCCATAAAAAGATGCTCCATTATCATATACAGGTGCTACTTTATATTTTAAAGTTTTCCTGTCAAAAACAAGTCCCCAATTACCTTCATTTCTATCATTATTACTAATAAAAGCATCTATAATAAACATATCCCAAAATCGCATCTTTAGTTCAGGTACTTCTACAAATTTTTCATTATTATCCATAATAAACTCAATAGTCTCAATATCTACTATTTCAGAACTTTTAGAACTACTATTATTAATAATATATTTTTCTTGTTCTTCATCATAATTATTTTTTAAATTATTAAAATCAAAAATAGTTTCTGTATCACTTAAAAAATCTTTACACCCAACAACTATTTTTCCATCCATTTTACCAAGTATTACTTCATGGGTATCAATTCCTATACTACTATATATTTTAGAGCCTAAATATTCAGAAATTGGTGTTGTGGTATATGATAGTCCCTCTACTTGCATACTTATAGTTGATTTAGGATATTTTATTAACCATCTTTCATTATTAATTATTAATCCTTTCTTACTGCCACTATGCCCACCATATGTAATTTTACTATCTTGATATTTATCAAGTTCAACTATATCAATCATAAAGCCTCCCATATTTCATCTCTATTTTATAAAAATCACTTTCTGTAATTACACCTGCTAACATATAACCCTTAGCATTAACTTCTAACTCATCAAACTTCATATCATACATAAACCAGTCCCCTGTTTCATTAAATTTTTCTAACTCTTTAATTTCTTCAACAACTGATTTTGGCATCTTAGAATAATCAAAATTAATATCTTTATCAATTAGTTTCCCAGTAACATCTTTCATTTTATCACAACCTCTTATGTTTATAATATCAAAAAGATAGACTAATGTCTATCCTATTTCATAAGTTCTTCTAACTTTTTCTTTTCTTCAATTAACTTTTTCTTATCTCTTTCAACGATTTCCTTAGGAGCTTTATTTAAATAGTTTTCATTAGATAAAAGTTTCTCACGTTTTAGAATAATACCTTTTAAAACTTCTATTTCTTTTTCTTTAATAGCACGCTCTGCATCAGTTTCTATTTTTTCAAAGAAAATAGTTGCTTTAATTCTATTAGAAAATACTTTATATGCTTTTTTACCTAAAGGTTCTTTAACTAACTTGTCATCTAACTTTAGCATTTTAACAATAAGTTCATTATCATCTTCAGTATCAAACATAACTTGTAATTCTTTAGTTATATTATTTTCTGCTTTTATATTTCTAAATTTTTTGATAAACTCTACAGCATCAGCTACTGCTTCTTCTTCTACTTCAAAAATATACTTTTTAGAATATTTTGGATAAGTAGAAATCATAATTGACTCTGTTTCCTTTACAGGTAATTTTGAATAAATTTCTTCTGTAACAAAAGGCATAAATGGATGTAACATTTTTAAAATACCTGTTAAAACATAACATAAAGTTGATTTTGTAGCATCAAATTCTATTGAATATTTAGCCATTTCTATATAATAATCACAGAACACATTCCAAGTAAAATCATATACTTCAGCTCCTGCTAAATTAAATTCATACTTTTCCATATGCTTAGTGACACTTTTTAGGGCACGTTCATATTTAGATAAAATCCATTTATCTTCATTTTTTAAATTTTCTAACTTAATTTCTTTTAAATCACTAATATTCATTAAAACAAAACGAGAGGCATTCCAAATTTTATTAATAAAGTTCCAAGTAGAAGTAAGTTTAACTTCATCAAATCTTAAATCTGTTCCCATCGCTCCATCAGTGGTTAAATAAAATCTAAGTGAATCAGCACCATACTTATCAACCATATCAAATGGATCAACTCCATTACCTAAACTTTTAGACATTTTCCTACCCTGTTTATCTCTGATAAGTCCATGAATTAAACAGTCTTTAAATGGTCTTAAATCATTTAAGTATTCTGATTGAAAAGTCATTCTAGCAACCCAGAAAAAGATAATATCATAACCAGTTACTAATAAATCTGTTGGAAAATATTTCTTAAACATTTTAGTTTTATCAGGCCAACCTAATGTTGAAAAAGGCCATAATGCTGATGAAAACCAAGTATCAAGTACATCTTCATCCTGAACCCAACCTTCTCCTTTTGGTGCATCAACTCCGACATAAACTTCATCATCTTTATACCAAGCAGGAATTCTATGACCCCACCAAAGTTGTCTAGAAATACACCAATCATATGAAATTTCCATCCAATGGTTTAAAACTTTTTCAAATCTTTTAGGAATAAAGTTTACTTTTTTATTTTTATCTTTTTGAAATTCTAAAACTTTTTTAGCAAGTGGTTCCATTTTAACAAACCACTGTTTAGATAGATACGGTTCAACCATTACACCAGTTCTTTCTGAATGTCCTACTGAATGAGTCATCTTCTCAACTCTTAAAAGTAATCCTTCTTTTTCTAAATCCTTAAGAAGTTTTTCACGGCACTCTTCACGAGTTAATCCCTCGTAACCAAAAGCAAATTCATTCATTGTAGCATCAGGATTCATCACAACTACTCTTTCTAAATTATGCCTAGATCCTACTTCAAAGTCATTAGGATCGTGTGCAGGAGTTATCTTAACAACACCTGTACCAAATTCTGGATCAGCATGCTCGTCTGCTATAATTGGTATTTTTTTACCAACTATTGGCAAAATAACATTCTTACCAATATATTTTTTATATCTTTTATCATCAGGATTAACTGCAACAGCAGTATCACCAAATAAAGTTTCAGGACGTGTTGTTGCAACATCTAAATATTCACTGGTTCCATCAATTACATATTTCAAATGATAAAATGCTCCTTCAACATCTTTATAAATAACCTCTTCATTAGATAGTGCAGTAAGTGCCTCAGGATCCCAATTTATAATTCTTTCTCCTCTATAAATTAATCCTTCATTATAATAATCAACAAAAACTTTTCTAACTGCTTTATTTAAATCATCATCTAAAGTAAATCTTTCTTTGGTGTAATCTACTGATAAACCAAGTCCTGCCCATTGTAAGCGAATATTATCACTATACTCATGTGTCCAATCCCAACAAGCTTTTAAAAAGTTTTCACGACCATATTCATATTTATCTATACCTTCATCTTTTAACTTTTTAACAACTTTAGCCTCTGTTGCAATTGCAGCATGATCCATTCCAGGCAACCATAAAGTATCATAACCACTCATTCTTTTAAATCTGATAACAGCATCTTGTATAGCCGTATCATAAGCATGACCAATATGAAGTTTTCCCGTAACATTTGGAGGTGGAATCACAACACAAAATGGTAATTTATCACTATTTTCATCACTTTTAAAATATCCTTTATCTTTCCAAACTTTATATTTATTTGCTTCACATTTTTTATGATTATATTTTTTTTCTAACATCACTTTCTCCTTCTTTCATATATAACATATTTTTTTTATTAGCATATTTCATAATATTATTAAATCCATATACTTCTAAAATATCATTATCATTTAATATATAAGCACCTATTTTTTTATAATTATTTATAATAAATCTATTATCATATAAATAATTTATCTGTCTGTTGCTAACTACTTCTGGAATATAAAATATAAGTTGCCCCATATCATCAATTGTTTTAATAATTAAATGCCCATCCCTACAATATTCAATAGGTACTTCATGATATTTATTCTCGTTAATATCTTTATTAAGATTAAATTTCAAATTAAAATCTTTAAAAGCTTCCATATGAGAATAATCAATATTTTTTAAATATTTATCTATTAATATATCATCATTAGGAATTATAATAACTTTACCCTTTTTATTAAACATTTCTAACCACTTTCGTAACTTTCTCAAGTTGTTTAATAAACTTCTCATTATTAG
>JAZUAY010000150.1:0-4387 GCA_045638205.1 Bacilli bacterium | reverse complement strand
TTTTTTTATGAAATAAATATTTATAAAATAAGTTAACCAAGAAAGCAACAAAAACACCATATAAAGCAGTAAAAACTAATGAATATATTTGTAAATTTAAATTAATCATTTAAACAATTTATTAAAAAGACTAGACTCTTTAGATGATTTACCTTCATCCAAATACTTTATACTATTAATTTTACCTTTAATAGATACATTTCCCTGAATAGTATCAAGTTTAATAAGTTCTAATTCTTCTCCTTTAACTAATAAAAAACCCATAACAGTCTCAATTAAAAACTGAGTATCATCAAAATTCTCAAGCTTTTTAACTCCACTAGTCATTAAGGACTTCCTTTCAATAAGTGTAACTGTATGACTATAAGTATTACTACTATCTATTTCTCTCATATTATTCCTCCCATTAAATTATATGAAAAGAAATAAAAATTAGAACTAAAAAAAGACCCTAGGGTCTTAAAAATTATTCTTCTACTGGAGCTTCTTCTTCAGATGCTTCTTCGCTTGTTTCAACCTCAGTATTATTATATTCTTCTAAGATTGCATCTTCAAACATTTTTCTAGTATCTGAATTAATTGGATGAGCAACATCTCTATACTCACCATTTGGATATTTACGACTAGGCATAGCAATAAATAATCCTTTTTCTCCTTCGATTATACGAATATCTTTTACAGCAAAGCAGTCATCAATAACAACTGATGCCATTCCTTTCATACGTGAATTTTCTTTTTCAATTTTACGTACTTTTACAGATGTAATTTTCATAATATGTATCCTCCCTATAAAGCATTAATACTTTATAATACAATTGTATATTATAAATAAAAAAAAAGCAAGACTATTTACAAAAAAATTACGTTTTTTTAACATCAATAATTTCAAGACTAGAAGTTATAACATCATTATAAGAAAAAGCCCTTAATTTTAGTTCATCATCCTTAATAATAAAAATAGCTGGATAAGTACAGGTTACTACACCATCAAATTCCTCAATTCTATTTCTACTACCATTAAATCTAAAATGATTATTCTTCCCCTTAATTCTTTCTAATTTTTCTCTAACAATATCTTTATTCATCTAGGAAACCCCACATACATTGTACCATTAGTAATAATACCTCCTATTCCAGATGAACCATATTTAGTTTTTTTAAGAAGTGGAAGTAAATCAATTACTTTGTTTTTTTCACTAAGCGCAACATTAGTAGCAATAATAGCTGGATCTAATGCATGAACATTAATTCTTTTAGGACTTGAAGCAAAATTAGCACCTGATTTAATAAGTTCTTCATAATTAGATTGACAACCACCAGCAATAATGATTAATTTATCATGACTATTTTCATATTTTCTTGCAACTTTTACAGCATCAATAAAATTTTGACTATTTTGATACCCTCTATCTTTTCCTTTATAATAAGCATCATGACCAGTGATAACAACAATATCAGGCTTATACTTTTTTAAATTTACAATTATATTTTTGCTAATATCAACCTCAGGAATATTAACACCATATGCCTCAACTTTCATTTCACCATAAAACTTAATACAACGTTTTAAATAATCACTATCACTATCAATATGTAAAACTTTACCAGGTAAATAAAAATATTCACTCCTATCTAGTCTTAAATCACCTTTAGCACGTTCAATTAATATATCATCATTATAATCAATTTTCTCCTCTACTTTAACTAAATCAGATATATCTGAATCTGCCACTAATCTTACATCAATTCCTTTTAAATATACCTGTGAATTATCAATTTCAATAATTTTAAAAATAATATCATTATTATAAGACTTTCTAGTAACAATATCACCAATTTTAAATTTCATATATAGCCTCCACTTAACTATATGTGAAAAAAAATAATCTATGACAAAATCATAGATTATTACTAATTTCTACAAATATTTCAACTGGTAGTTGCTCTGCTCTTATACTAAGATCATAATTATACTTTCTTAAAACATCAAAAATTGCATTTAAATTATAATCCTTAAGATTATTTTTTAAAGTTTTACGTTTAAATTTAAAACTATCTCTAACTAATTTAAAAAACAAATCTAAATTATTAACTTTAAGTAATTCTTCTTTTAAAGTAAGTTCTATAACAACACTATCAACTTTTGGTACAGGCATAAAATTTTCTTTACCTACTTTAAATAGTTTTTTTACATCATAAAAATAATTTAAGTAAACACTAATAGATGAATAATCGCGACTTCCAGGTATCGCAGAAAATCTTTCTCCTACTTCTTTTTGTATCATCATAACAATTTTATTGACTTTAAGCTCTAAATTTATTAATTTCATAAGAATAGGAGTAGTTACATAATAAGGAACATTAGCAATAAAATAAATATTTTTATAATCATATTTTTTGATATCATTAACAATATCTCGTTTCATAAAATCATCAAAAATAATCTCTAAATTATCAAAATTACTAAACTCTTTGTTAAGATATTCTGCTAAAGTAGTATCTATCTCATAACTAATAACATTTTTAGCACTACCAACAAGTTCTCTAGTTAAAATCCCTCTACCTGTACCAACTTCAATAACAAGTGTATCTTCAGGTATTAAAGACAAATCAACTATCTTTTTAACAATATTTTTGTCTTTGATAAAATTTTGACCAAATTTCTTCTTAAAATTAAACTTTTCCATATATAAATTTTATCTTATTTCAAAAAAAAAGTAAATAGCTAAATTATTTCACTATCTACTTCAACATCTTTTTCACGTTTTTTATTTTCTACTTCTTTATTAATTCTTTCTTCTATTTCTTTATATACATCTTCATCATTATCATTTTCCAAATAATGAGGCTTTTTAACTTCTTCCTTTTTATATTTATCTTTTTTAGCTTTATCTTTCTTATCATCATTTTTATATAATGCTTTTAATTTTTCTTTTCTTCTTTTAGACATACTAGCAAGAGAATGAGGATCTTCTTCCAAATAACTATTAGGTACAAACATAAACACAATATCAGCAATTATAAGACCAAATAGCATAATTCTTGTAAATGGTAAGTTATCATTAAAGTAAACAAAATTAGCATGTCTACCTTGAATTAGATTAAATAGCATTCCCTCATCATACATAGTACGAAGACAAACCATTATATTAGTAGCAAAAATAACTACTGCTGTGATATTAAAGAAAATATTTTTTGTAACTGCTTTTCTATTAAGAGCAATATTTAAAATAAATAGAAGTATAAGTATTCCATAAGGAATAAATATAAATGTAGAATCTGTAATATTTTTTTCAAGTCTTGCATTTAGTTTTAAAATAATATATAAAGTTAAACCAAAAGCAGCAATTAATAAAATATATTTAAAGAATGAACATAATGCATTAACAACTCTTTTCATTATATCCCTCCTTGTACAACATTTTTAAACCATTCAGAGAAAGCCAAAACCATATCCACTGAACTATTATAAGATGCTTCTATTCTAGAATAACTATCTCTAGTAACATTATAAATGCTACCTCTACTATAATCACTACTAAATTGATAACTACTATTAAATTGTAATGTTCTCTTAACATAATCCATATCATTTATAAGTGATTTTGTATTATTATCAACAAATGGTTTTACATATGCATAAGAAGGTATTTCATTAAGTTGATCTCCTACACTAACACTATAAACATGTAATACAATACAATCATTAATAATATCAGATTGATAATAAGTAAGTAATCTATAATCATCAATAGGCATAATTTCTTGTTTTGCAAATAATTTATTTGCAGATGTCTCTGTATATTTATCAGCACAAATCTCTAATCCACTTTTAATATTCATTAATGCAAAAGTATTATATCTACCTTTATATGTATTAGCATCAAATACAGAAGCATTATTTCTAATTTGATCAATTTTTTCTTTATTTCTATCATAAGCACTAGTATATTCTTTACTTTTTACATATTTATTATTAACTTCTTTATAATGATAAAAGTTAACAAATAACATAAATGTAGCAAAAGCAAAAATAAGACCAGTCATCACATAACCAATAATATTTATATATTCAACAATAAACCTTTTCATTCTTTATTTTCCTCCTATTTCATAACTGGAACAACAGATAAGTTATATTCATAAACTTTTCCTTCTAAATTTTTATCACTATCTGCTTCAATTTTTAAACTATATTTTTTACTAGATTTAGCTTTAACAGTTCCAACCAATAATTGATTATCTTTAATATTATTCAATTTACCAGAAGCAATTTTTTTACCATTAGAATCTAATTTATATGTTAAATATTTTCTATTTATACCATTTTCATCATTACTATTATCACTAATAATAACCTTATATTTAACTTTTACATCACTTCTAT
>JAZUAY010000149.1:0-1510 GCA_045638205.1 Bacilli bacterium | reverse complement strand
CACGGCATGCCGTGTCCCTAACTAGTAACTAATTTTAGGGTATCATATCGAGCATTTCGTCGTCGAAAGGGTCATAATCTTCCGGAAAATCAGCAGATTTGATTAATTCATCGAAATTCTGATTTTCGCCACCCTCTTTTTTAATACTTTCATATTCAGCTGGTTCAGCCAAATTCACATGTATATGATGTATCATACGAGCACAATTACACAATTAGAGCGCAAATTTACAAAAAATATTTCATATACACAACACAAATAGAAAAATCAACTTATTTATCAATACAATATTATATTTACGATTAAAGATGTCGCGGATGTAGTGGTTACGCTCCTACTAGTTTTAATATCATCTTAGATTTATGGTGGCACGAATTTTATATCGAACTGAGGTTAGGCAGTATCGGAGCAAATTTGGTTATAATATATTTATAGTATGTTTATCACCCGTTGGCGGAATTAATTTTTAATTTTACTAATAAAAATAGAGCAAAAAAAACAACAAAAAAAGTTGCACATATCGTTGATTTTTAGTAACTTTATAGTGACCAAACAATAAAAAACTAAAAATTTTCAACATGTACAACTTGGTTTCAAATTTCGTAAAAATTCTTGACATATGCAAGAAATTCTCAAATAATCTAGTAGACAATCGTGGAAATATACCCAGAAGAGGAGTTATACCTCGTTTTTCTGATTTAGAAGTTATTGCACTTAGTCTTACTGCTGAAAATTTTAGCATTGATAGTGAGTCTTATCTATTTCATTTACTTAAAAAATATAAATCAGAAATACCAAATTTAATTTCTCGTCGTCAATACAATGATAGACGAAAATATACTGCTGATTTATGTGAGCAAATACGAAAAAATATTGTTCTAGCAATAGATGGGAAAGAAAATATTTTTAGCATAGATTCAAAACCAATTCCAGTTTGTCGCAAAGTACGTGCAAAACGCTGTAAATTAGGAAAAACAGATTATATAACAGCCCCAGATTTTGGATATTGTGCTTCACAACGTTGTTATTATTGGGGTTATAAACTACATGTTTTATGTGGTGTTAATGGTATTATTCACTCTTATGATATGACAAAAGCTAGTGTGAATGATGTGAAATATTTACAGGATGTCAAATACGAGTATTTCAATTGTACAATCATAGGTGATAAAGGTTATATAGGAACTGATATACAACTCGATTTATTTGAATCGTCTCAAATTAAATTAGAAGTTCCTTATCGCTTAAATCAAAAGGATAGGCAGCCTATATTTGCACCTTTTTCAAAAGTAAGAAAAAGAGTTGAAATTGCTTATTCTCAAATGGTTGATCAATTTATGATATCTCGTAATTATGCAAAACAACCCAAAGGAGTATTTACTCGTATTAAAAACAAAATAGCTATTATGACTGTTTTACAATATATTAACTTCATAAACAACAAGCCTATCGGGAAAATTAAACACACTTTAATTTAATTCCGCCAACGGGTTATATTTATAGTATATTG
>JAZUAY010000148.1:0-3655 GCA_045638205.1 Bacilli bacterium | reverse complement strand
ACACATTTAATATAATATCATATATTTTATTTTTGTCTATCTTTTTTCTAAAAAAAATGACTATTTTCCTTTATTTATGGGAATTTAGTCATTAATACTTTACGTAAAATAAAAGCGTGAACTTTCAATTTAATTCAACGCTAAAGTGTAAAAGACATGTAAATCAATAATAAATTAGGGCTACACCGAAGTGTGAGTAGAAATTAAAACAAGGTCCATAAAGTTTTAATTAAAATGTAACCCTAATACCAAATAGTAACGAATTACTATCTGCTATTAGGGTATCTCATAAATGAGATAATCTTAATATTTATAAAAGCTTCTTATTAAATAAATTTAATCTCTATTTTGTTAATCGTATATTCCACAATTTTGTATCTCCATTGTATGAGGTATCATCTATGTAACAATATTGATCAGTATAGGTAATAACATATCTAGAACTAGAAGGAGCATCTGCAGTATTTCCAAAAGAAGCAAATCCAATAAGAATATATTTCAAACCAATTACAGATGAAATATCGAAATCATAGTCCCCCACATTGCCTGGTAAATAGTATGAATATATATCTTGATCAAATGTTGATACTCCACTAATGTTTATAGCAGTATTATGGCCATTGGCACTATCCGTAACAGATAATATTAGATGATTATATTTAGTTAAATCAAAAGGTCCATATACTCTGCCGAGTTGTTTAATATAAGTGCTACTTGAACAATTACTACAATTTTGTACATTTACTAAATTAGATATTCTAGGATAATTAGCAACTTGATTAACATAGTTAGTTTTTAAAACATAAACTGTATTACCAATAACAGATAATGTTGCACTAACCTTTATACTATTAGTCGTTTGTGCTGTTATTGTTGTACTTCCTACTGCTAATCCTTCTATCTCACAATATGTCTGTCCATCACAATCTACTTCTGCTACACTTGTGTTACTACTTATCCATTCTATATCTTCTATATTCCCTGCATTACTTGGTAAATATGCTATTGTAAATATTGCAGTAGCTCCTTCATCAATTGTTATATCACTATTCATTGTTATTGATGTTATATTTGGTTGTTTTACTGTTATAACTTTTGTTGCATATGTATCAGGATACTCTTTTACACTTGCTGTTATTGTAACTTCTCCTGCTCCAACTCCTGTTACAAGTCCAGTACTTGATACCGTTGCTTTTGTTGTATCACTACTACTCCATAATATATTTGAACCATTTAATTCATCGCTTGCTGTTCCTGTAGTTAATTGTGTTGTCCTTCCTACATCTACTGTATTAGCTCCACTTATTGTTATAGTATCCACATTTACTGGAGTTACTGTTACATGACAAGTATCTGTTTTTCCATTTACTGTTTCTACTTCTATGTCTGCTTCTCCTACTCCTACTGCAGTAACAAGTCCACTACTTGATACCGTTGCAATTCCTTCACTACTACTTGACCATGTTACTGTCTTATTTGATGCATCAGTTGGTAGTACTGTTGCAGTTAGTTGATTAGTATTTCCTTTTACTAAAGTTATGCTATTAGTGTTTAGGCTAACACTAGTTGCATCAGCATCTACTACTGTTACTACACATTCAGCAGTTTTAGATTTATCACTTGTTTTAACTCTTATTCTAGTTGTTCCTGTTGCTATAGCAGTTATATTTCCACTACTATCAACTTTTGCAACCTGAGTATTTGTACTTTCCCAAATTAAATTCTTATTCTTTGCACTAACAGGTGTTATTGTTGCAGTAATAGTCTTTGTTTCACCTTTTTGCATTGTTAATGTGTTTTTAGATAAGTTAATCCCATTTGCACCTTCTACTGCCACATCTTTTCCATATACATTTACAGTTGCTGCAAAACTATTGGAGTTTTGTGTATGAGTATAATCTTCTGCTACCCACATCCTTAATCTATAATATACATATTTACTTGATGTTACTTCTCCTGTATCTAAAAGCATTTCATAATTTTTTGCTCCTAAATCATCTTCTCCTGTAGCATTTTCTGAATCAATTGGTGTATATGCTTTAGGCGAGAATACTTCTTCATAATTTATAGTTTCTCCACTGGCAACTGTAGAGCTAGTCTCATATTTTTCTAGATATAATCTTACTTCATCATCTGCAAGAGTTGATTCATTATCTTTTTCAGCTGTTACTTCATAACTTATTGGCTGTGCTGTTGTCATATTTGTTGATACTGTAAAATCAAAATATTCTCCCTCTCCTGTCATAGCTTCACCACTTGCATCTGACATTGGTACAGCATTTGCAATACTAATCTTATTACTAGACTCTGTATAACTCATTGTTATAGCTCCTGCAACTATTCTATTTTCTTTTGTTCCTGGTTTTACATAACTAAAAGTTGCATAGGCTATACCTAATACTATTAATAAAGTAATTACATCTGCTATTATAAACAAAATACTTCTTTTTGTTATTTTTTCATTCATTTTTATTCACACCTCACTATTTTTATTCATATCTGTATTATATATCATATTGGACAGATTGTCCATATAAAGATTGATAATTTTTAGAGATAATAAAAATAGGTAGGTGATTATTTATGAATCATGATGATAATTATTTTTATAATGTTGCAAGATATAACATAATAAAATATAGAAATAAAAATAACTTAACACAACAACAACTTGCAGATAAAGCAGATTTAACAATGAATTATATTGCAAAAATTGAAAGTTATAAAATGCAAAGAGGTTTTTCACTTGTAACTTTAGGTAGAATTGCTGATGCTTTAGCAATCCCAATAAGAAAACTTTTTGATGATGTACCAAATAATATTAAATTTGAAGACTAATTTAAACTAATATATAAAGGACGTGTAAATATGGACAAAAATATTATAAAAGTTAATATAGAAAATGGTTATTATGAATTTAAATTAAACAAATTATTAAAAGAGAAAAAATATTAGTATAAATAAACTTATGCGTGATACTAATACTGATTTTAAAGTTATTAAAAGATTAATGAATGGTGAAATGATTAGAATTGATATTATTGTTCTCGCCAGAATGTGTGATTATTTAGAATGTAATCAAAATGATATTTTTGAATATATTAGATAATGGTAAACAACCTATTATGAAACCAAGATATTTATATGTAAAAAGCGATAAATTATTTTGGCAAGTTGAATGTGTCTAACTTGCTTTTTTATAAAAAAAATACTAAAGTAAAAATGATCCTTGTCCATGTGGCAGTGGACGCAAGTACAAAATGTGTTGCGGAAAATAAACTCGCAAAGCCTTATAAATAACGAGCTCGCGAGTTTTTTGCTACTTACAATTTTAAGGTAATTTTACCTCAAAAAAGGCGTTTAGATAAGTTTTAGATAAGTTTTTTTAATAATTTTTTCGTTTATTTGATAACATAATTTCTAAAATAATTGGAATGATTAGTGTGGAAATAATTAGCTCAAATATAGAAATAATAGAAGCGCTAAAATCATTTGTTAATGTAACAATACAATATGTAATTAATAATGAAAATATTAGACTTATTTTAGATAAACTATAGAAAGTGTTGTTACTATCATTTATAAATAGCTTTGATATAAATTCATAGATAGTACTTATAGAAAATAAAAAACCTCTTATAAATAAAACCATTAA
>JAZUAY010000147.1:0-7565 GCA_045638205.1 Bacilli bacterium | reverse complement strand
GATATTAATTTAAAAAAATTATATGAATTAACTACATCTTCTTATTCAAATAATATGCATGTAGAGGATAATAAATTTAAGTTTTCTGAATATGATAAATTACATATAAGTGATATTACATATAAAAATGCTAAAGTGTTACAAAAATTAAATAATATAAAATAAAGAAGTTAATTAGGAGGAAGTTATGCCAGAAAAACCAGAAGTTATTACAGTGTCTCGTGCATTAAAGCCTAAAATATTAGGCAAAAAAATAAAAAAGTGTATAGTTTCATGGGACAATATTATCGCTAGTCCTACTGTCTCAGAGTTTATAAAAAATATAAAAGGTCAAACTATAAAAAGTATTAGTACTCGTGGAAAATTTATTGTAATTGAACTTGATACCCATTATTTGCTCATACATCTTAGAATGGAAGGTAAGTTTACTTTTAGAAAGTTAGATAGTGACGTTGAAAAGCATGAGCATGTTAGAATTATTTTTGATGATAATACTGAGATGCGTTATAGAGATGTTCGTAAGTTTGGTAAGATGTATTTAATAAAAAAAGATGAGTTATATAAAATAAAACCTTTATCACTTTTAGGTAAAGAGTATAATGATAAAACTTTAGATAGTACTTATTTATTAGAAAAATTTAAAAGGCGTAATAAAAATATTAAAACAGTACTTTTAGATCAATCCATTATTACTGGTATTGGTAATATTTATGATGATGAAATATTATTTTTAAGTCATATAAATCCTTATAAAAAAGCAAGTGATTTAAATAAAGAAGAATGTAAGTTAATTATAAAAAATACAAAAGAAGTACTAAATGCTGCTATAAAACTTGGTGGTACTACTATAAGAAGTTTTACCTCCGAAGAAGGTGTTCATGGACTTTTTCAAAATAAGCTTTATGTTCATGGTAAAGAAGGTCCTTGTCCTGTTTGTGGAACTGAAATTATAAAAGAACAGATTAATGGTAGAGGGACTTATTATTGTCCAAAGTGTCAGAAGTAGGTGGAAGTAATGAAAATGTTTTTAATAAGGCATGGGGAATCTATGCAAAATACTAAACAAAATTATAAAATAGGTTTACCTGATCATAAAGTATATTTAACAGATAAAGGTAAAGAAGAAGCAAAAAATGCAGGAGAATTTTTGTTAAATTATATAATTGATAATAATATTAATATATCTAATTCAGTTATGTGGGTTAGTCCTTATAAAAGAACTAGAGAAACTGCAAATATTATAAATAGTAAATTAAATATTGATAAAGTTAAGGAAGATATTACTTTAATAGAACAGCGATATGGTTTATTTAGTGATAAGGAAATTGAATTATTAAAAAAACTATATCCAACAGAATTTCAATTTTGTGATAATTATTATCAAAATGATGGTAAATTTTATGCTAAATTTCCACAAGGAGAGAGTCCATATGATGTTGCCTTAAGAACTAAACAATTTATTGATACTATTTATAGAGATAAAGAGGATATTTTATTTGTTGTATCTCATGGTACTACAATAAAAACGATTGTTATGAATTATTTTCATTATTCACCTGAATGGTATAATAGAATGCCTACACCTAGTAATTGTTCTATTTGGCTAATAGAATCTAATAATAAAATAAATAGTAATAAATATATTTACAATGAACCTAAAAAATTAATAAAAAATTAAAATAATATTGTTTATTTTTAAAAGATAAGGTATAATTTATTAGAGTTTTATAAAAAAGGAGTGAAATTATATATGAAAAAAACTAAAATGGTATGTGGAATAGGACCTTCTACACAAGATTGGGAAGTTTTTAAACAGTTAGTTGAAAATGGTATGAATGTTGTTAGAGTTAATTTTTCACATGCAACTGATGAAGAAAGAAGAATAGATGAGGAATTAGTGTTACGTGCTAGAAAAGAATTAGGAAAACATATTGGTATTTTATATGATACTAAAGGACCAGATCTTAGAACATGTGAGTTTGAAAATGGTGAATTAGAATTTGTTAATGGAGAAACTATTAGAATAGTAAAAGAAGATGTAATAGGTAATAAAGAAAGAATAAGTTTTAATTTTCCTCAAGTTATTGATAATTTAGAAGTTGGTAATTTAATTCTTTTAAATGATGGATTTGTAAGACTTGAAGTATTATCTGTTGAAGAAGATGGAGTTACTTGTAAAATACTTGATAATGCTAATTTAATTAGTAGACGTGGTACTAATATACCAGGAGTTGATTTAAACATTCCATTTATCTCAGAAGATGATGAAGCTGATATTAAATATGCCTGTGAACATGATGGGGATTATTTAGGTATAAGTTTTGTTTCTAGTGCTGATGATGTTAGGGCTGCAAGAAGTTTACTTGAAAAGTATGGTAAACCAGATATGCAAATATTATCAAAAATTGAAACAGCTAAAGCAATTGAAAATATAGATGAAATAATTGATGAAACAGATGGTATTATTGTGGCTCGTGGTGATTTATCAGTTGAAGTACCATTTATTGAAGTACCAGTTCTACAAAAACAAATTTTAAAGAAATGTCGTGAAAAGGGTAAGGTTTGTATTGTTGCAACTGAAATGTTAAAGAGTATGGTTAAAAATTCACGTCCAACAAAGGCTGAACTTACAGATGTTGCTACAGCAGTATTTGATGGAGCAGATGCAGTATGGTTAAGTGATGAAACAACAATAGGAGATCATCCAGATTTAGCTAGTAAATATCTAGCAGAAATATCTAAAGTGGCTGAGGCTAATTACAATACTTATGCAAAACATTATGATGTTGAAAGCGAACATTATACTCATGATTTAATTGCAAAAAGTGTTGTTTCTGCAGCAGAGGATTTAGATGTTAAAGTAATTGTTGCATCAACTATGAGTGGTTATACTGCTAAAAAAATTAGCAATTTGAAACCAGATGCCTTTATATTAGCACCTGTTCCAAATGACAAAGTAGCTCGTCGTTTAGTACTTAATTGGGGTGTATATCCAGTTGTTTGTCCAGAGTTTTCATCAACTGACGAACTTGTTAATGTTAGTGTTGAAAAAGCTAAAGAATTTTTACCTTTAGAAAAAGGTGATAAAATTGTAATTACTGGTGGATTCCCTAATACAGGTCGTAAAACTACAAACTTTATGAAAGTTGAAAAAATATAATGATAAGTGAAGAAAAAGTTAAAATCATTAAAGAAATATTAAATTTAATTAATTATGATGTAATTAATTTTACTGATAATGATATTTCTATTATTAATAATAATGATAAAAATTCATTAGCATATTTATTAACTAATAATTGTACTTTAGAATTAAATTCTTTAACTAATAATTATTTAAATGGTAAAATTTCTATTCATGATGATAAAGTATTTATTATTATTTATCGTAGAACTGGAAATAAAGGTTTAGAATTTGATATCCCAGATTTAACTACTAAATATCGAGAAGAAAATGATAATAAAGTTTTAAGAGTTGAATATATAACTGATAAAAATAATTATGATATTTTAATAGATAATGAATTTTTTCTTGTAGATAAATCTGGTTACGATAATAATGGTGAATTTTTTAGAAAAACTATTAATTATTATGATGAATTTAATGATAAAGAACTATTTGAAGAAAGTACTGAAATTTTAAATAAATTTGTTCCTTATACATATAGTTATTTAAATAATATGTATAATAAAGAAAATAAGTTATTAATAAAAAAATAATAATAACTGTCAACAAAAAAAGGTTGACAGTTATATTTTTTTATGATATTATATTAAAGAAAAAAGGAGGCAATATTATGGCAGTTAAAATTAGACTAATGAGAATGGGTGCTAAAAGACATCCAATTTATAGAATTGTTGCAACAGATTCACGTGCAAGACGTGATGGAGAATATCTAGAATTAATAGGTAATTATTATCCATGTGATGCTAAAGAAAATACTATTAATGAAGAAGTAGCTTTAAAATGGTTAAAAGTAGGTGCTATTCCAACTGATACTGTTAGAAGTATTTTTTCTAAAGCTGGTATTATGGAAAAATTTGCTAATACAAAAAATAAAAAAGAGGATAAGTAATTATGAAAGAATTAACTGAATTTATTATTAAGTCTATTGTTAATGATACTGAAAATGTTGAAGTAGTGGTAGATGAAAATGATAAAACTATTGTAGTTAACATTAAAGTTAGTGAAGATGATAAAGGAAAAGTTATTGGTAGAGGTGGTAAAGTTATTAATTCTATTAAAACTCTTTTACAAGAATCTAGTTCATTAACTAATGAAAAATTTGTTAAAGTAGAAGTTAATAGATAGATTTTTCTATCTATTTTTCTATACCTGTTAAATCAAATTTAGGTATAAAACTTTCATTGTTTGATCCATCTTCTTGTATAAAAGCATTTTTCATACCTAAATTTATAGCATAATCAATTAGTTCATTATATTCATTTTTTGATACTGTTTTATTAAGTTCATTTATATTTTTAACTTTGATTGTTGGAGTATATTGATTCATTATAGATATAAAGATATTATCTTTATAAGTATCATATAAATATTTAATAATTTTTTTAGAATCCTCTAAATTTCCAGGCAACATCATATGTCTAACAATAACACCTTTTTCCATAATACCATATTTATTAAATTTTGGCTTACCAACTTGTCTAAACATTTCATCTATTGCATGAGTTGCATAAAGAAAATACATTGGTGCTTTTGAGTATTTAACTGCATTAATATCATCAAAGTATTTTAAATCAGGTAAATATATATCAATAAGACCGTTTAGTTTCTCTAAACTTTCTTTTTTTTCATAGCTACTAGTATTATAAACAATAGGAATATTAAGTCCTTTTTGTTTAGCAATCTCTAAACTTTTTTTAATACTAAAAATATAGTGAGTTGGTGTTACTAAATTAATATTGTGCACTTTTTTTCTTGAAGTTCTAACATTTTTTCAGCTAATTCTTCTTCTGATATATTTTTTCCAAAATTATCAAGTGATATTTCATAATTTTGACAATAAATACATTTTAAATTACATCCTGAAAAGAAAATAGCACCACTACCATTTGTCCCTGATATAGGTGGTTCTTCAAAAAAATGAGGAGCAATTCTTGCAACAGATAATTTACTATCTTTGCCACATAAACCATTCCTTTTTGTTCTATCAATTTTACATTCTCTTGGGCATAATGTGCAATTTTTATATTCATTCATCTTCTTCACCTAAATATATTATACAATATATTTATTTTATTTAAATAAAAACTTTACAAATTTCTATAAAAAAGAAAGTAATTATTATATAAAACTTTTTAAAAGTATGATATAATTGACTAAAAGAATGGAGGTTTTATAAATGTCAAAAAGAATTCTAAGTGCTAGTATTCTTATTATGGTACTGGTACCACTTTTAATTATTGGGGGTAATGCTTTTACAGTACTTTCATGTTTTTTGGCACTTATGAGTGTTTATGAATTATTAAGTATTAAAGATAAGAAGGGTAAAATTCCATTAATTATGAAACTTTTAACATATGCAGCAGTTGCATATATGATACTTCATAATATGGATAATTTAGATTTTAACTATCAAATAGATTATAAATATGTAAGTTTATTAATATTTATATTTGTTTCCCCAATTGTCTTTTTTAACAATGATGAAAGATATAGTATAGGTGATAGTCTATATTTAATAGGAATTACATTATTTTTAGGATTTAGTTTTAATTTAATTGCAGTTATTCGTAATTACGATTTAAATTATGCCATATATTTAGTGCTTATTTCTACAATGACTGATACTTTTGCACTTATTTCAGGAAAATTAATAGGGCATACTAAACTTTGTCCTAAAATAAGTCCTAAGAAAACAGTAGAAGGTATGGTAGTAGGAACATTTATGGGAACTTTTGTAGCAGCAAGTTATTATCATGTTGTTATGAATCATAATTATTCTATAGTATTATTAATATTTTTAACTTGTGTATTATCACTAGTTGGTCAACTTGGAGATTTAGTTTTTTCTGCTATTAAAAGACATTATAAAACTAAAGACTTTTCAAATTTAATACCAGGACATGGTGGTATATTAGATAGATTTGATAGTATAATTTTTATAGTATTAGCATTTATCTTAATAATGAGTATTATCTAAAAGGAGGAGGAGAATATGTTATTTAATTTAATATTATTTATAATTATTTTAGGTGTTATTGTATTTATTCATGAACTAGGACATTTTACTTTTGCTAAGTTAACTGGTGTTTATGTTTATGAATTTGCATTAGGCATGGGACCTAAATTATATAGTAAGAAACCGAAAAACAGTGAAACAGAATACTCTATAAGGGCTATACCTATAGGAGGTTTTTGTTCATTAGCAGGTGAAAATTTAGAAGTAGATAAAAAGAAAGTTCCAAAGGATAGATTATTACAATCAAAGAGTGCATGGGAAAGATTTTTAATAATGTTTATGGGACCAGGATTTAATTTTCTATTGGCATTTGTTTTACTATTTTCAATAGGCCTTATTTGGGGAAGTCCATCCTCAGAACCAATAATTTCAAGTGTTGAAAATATATATCCTGCTTATACTGCTGGAATCAGAAAAGGCGATAAAATTTTAGAAATAAATGATAAAAAAGTAAAAACTCTAGATGATGTAAGTTTGTATTTAGCGGTTTCTAAACATGATAAACCTATAGAAATTGAAATTGATAGAAATGGTGAGAAAAAAGTATTTGAAATAAAAGCTAAAAAAGTAAAGAAAGATAAAAAAGAATCATATGTTTATGGAATAGGTTTACAACCAGTTAAGAAAAAAGGTATTATAAATGCCATAGGTTATACATTTGTAAAATCTAAATCTTTATTTAAGCAGATGTTTTTAACATTAGGATATTTATTTACAGGAACAATAAGTGTCAGTCAACTAAGTGGACCAGTTGGAATATACTCTTTAGTAGGACAACAAGCAAAAAGTGGTATTTCTAGTATTCTATACTTAATGGCATTTTTAAGTATAAATGTTGGTTTTCTAAATTTAGTACCACTTCCAGCATTTGATGGTGGACATATCTTATTTATTGTAATTGAGAAAATAAAAGGAAGTCCAGTTGATCCTGTTTTAGAAAATAAAATTCATTCAGTAGGCATGATATTATTAATGCTTTTAATGTTATATGTAACTTTAAATGATGTAATAAGATTATTTGGTTAATGACTAATATATTGTTTTAATAAAATGTAAATGATTCAAAGACCCCAAATTAGCAAATTAAGGGTCTTTTTTTAGTGAATTTGACAAAATCCCCTAGGGAATTTAGCAAATTGATGGACTTTTTCAAGTAAATTTAACAAATTTATTGTTTGCATAAAAATAAATCTTATTATATAGTAGGTTGGCCTTTGGCAGTTATAGTGCAATTAAAAAGGTGAAATGTGGTGATTTTATGGAAATTAAAAAAATAAAAATAGGTGATCCTAACAGTCCAACTCTTGGACATTTAAAAGTAAAAAAAGGTGAAGCCGTTGTTAATGTAGAAGATTATAAAAA